>NZ_CP072634.1:0-100000 GCF_018304685.1 Chloracidobacterium sp. D
ATGATGGACGACGAAAAGTGGACTGCCTTTCTGAGGGAGATCGAAAGGCGTATCAACCACGAAAGCTTCAGCACGTGGTTCAAGCCGGTGACATTGCATGCCTGCCAGGGGGACACCATTTACCTCCGCGTTCCCAACCGAAGCTATGAGGACTGGATTACAGAGACCTACCATGAGTATGTCGAAGAAGCCCTGAAAGCCGTTGGATGCGGTGGGGCGCGCTTGGTGTTTGTCTATACGGAGTCACCTGAACCCAAGTCTGCCAACGGGTTGCTTGACGATGAGTCTCCCAAGTCAGGCAAAGATGCCTTTTCCTTTGGTGTCTTTGACAGCGAACTCTCCGAGGGGTTGGCGGGCGCACGCATTGTTGACCTTGAACCCCTCGAACTCCCGCTCAACCCAAAATACACCTTTGACACCTTTGTTGTCGGCTCGTGCAATCAGTTTGCGCGCGCCGCTGCCATGGCGGTAGCTGACACGCCGACCCGCACCTACAACCCCCTGTTCATCTATGGCGGCGTGGGGCTTGGCAAGACTCACCTGATGCACGCCATCGGTCATGCCATCCGCAACCGGGACCGCCACATGCGGTTGGTGTACATCTCCTCGGAAAAGTTCATGAACGAACTCATCAATGCCATCCGGTACGACAAAGCCCAGGCGTTCCGCGAGAAGTACCGGAGCATTGACGTGCTGCTGATTGACGATATTCAGTTCATTGCCGGCAAAGAACGCACCCAGGAAGAGTTCTTCCACACCTTCAACGCCCTCTACGATGCCCAGAAGCAGATTGTTATTTCCAGCGACTGCCCACCACGTGAAATCCCTACGCTGGAGGAGCGCCTTCACTCCCGTTTCGAGTGGGGACTTATTGCTGACCTTCAGCCGCCTGACTTGGAGACCAAGGTCGCCATTCTGAAACGCAAGGCTGATCTGGAAAAAATTGACCTGAGTGACAACGTGGCCCTGTTCATCGCCGGAAAAATCAAGTCGAACATCCGTGAGCTGGAAGGGTCACTCATCCGGCTGGTGGCATACGCCTCACTCAAGCAGCGCCCGATTGACATTGAGCTGTGCAAAGAGGTCCTCAACATTGAGGAAGAAGAACGCCCTATCACCATTGAAATGATCCAGCGGGTCGTCAGCGACCACTACGGGCTGCGGGTGGCTGACCTCAAATCAAAGAACAACTCACGCAATATCGCGGTGCCACGGCAAGTCGCCATGTACTTGTGCAAGCAGCTCACCAACCACAGCCTGCCTGAAATCGGACGCCACTTCGGCAACAAGCACCATACAACCGTGCTCCACAGTTGCGAGAAGATTTCCCGCCTCTACCAGACCCAAAACGATTTCCACAGGCTCATCAACAACCTAATTAGTTCATTGAAATAGACTTAGGGGAGTTTTCCACAGATCTGTGGAAAACTGCCTGTGGATGACCTGTGGAACCTGTGGAAAACTCTGCCCACCTCCCGAAGTTTTCCACAGGTTCCACAGGAAAGGGCTTTTTTTCCACAGCTTTTTCCACAGCCGAATTCAAATCCAAGTGTTCTAAAATCAATAACTTGTAATTTTTTTCCACATTTCCACAGGCCCTACTAGGACTACTAGATCATGATCCATGTGGATATTTCATGAAGCGTAGTAAAAGATGCCCGCCCGGAATCAGCGGTACATAGCCGCATGGGCCGCCTGCTCAGGGCAAATCTCGACCTTCAAACCGGGAAAGACCGTTGCCCAAATCGGCAGCACCTGCTGGGCGCACCACACTTCCAGGCTGATGTCCGTGTTGTCCACGGAAATGGGCACAATCTGCAGGCTCTGGTCCTGCATCTCCACAATGACTTCCTTGACTTTGCCGCCGTGGCGACGGTCAAGGGCATCGGCGAGGCGCAGGATGGGAATCAGCCTGGTGACGGTTTCCTGATGGACCGGCAGAAGGCGGGTGAAGTCTTCGTGCTTGCGTTTTGGAAGTGAGCCACGGTGGTAGCGCGCCAGATTGGCAATGATGGCTATCTCGTGTGTATGGAAGCCGGGAAGCTCGGCGTGACGAATGAGGTACATCGCATGTTTGTGATGGCTTGTGTGTGCGATGTGGTAGCCAATATCGTGCAGCAGCGCCGCGTAGCGAAGCCATTCCCGTTCACGCATGCCCAATCCGTGGAGGGGCAGGGTCTGGTCGAAAATCTGCTCAGCAAGCTTGGCGGTGTGGTGGGCGTGGCCGGCTTCGTAGGCATACCGGCGGGCAACGGAGAGAATACTGTGCTCCCGGATGTCCCCGGCTGACAGAGGCGTATGGGAAAGCGACCAGCCCTGTTCACGCAGGTAGTTGATGACAACTCCTTCCCGCAGCGACCACTCGCAGGTAGTCAGATGTTGAATACCCAGTTCCCGGAAAATGGTCTCCAGCAGGATGCCGCCGGCAACGATGATGTCAGCCCGGCGACTGTCCACACCGGGAAGTTTGCGTCGCGCTTTGTGCGGCATCCGTTGCAGACGGCGGTTGAGGGCTTGCAGCTCTGCATAGGTCAGTTCTGATGCAAAGGATGTAAATGCGACCTTCTTGGGCGCTGGGGCCTTTGTTTCCAGGGAGTGTGTATCGGGCTTGGCAGCGGCAAGGGCGAGGATGGTTCCAGAGGTTCCGACGACCCGCTGAAAACCTCCGGCCTCCTGGATTTCACGTACCGTCCGGGCAAGGCCGCTCTGAATGTAGGTGGTGAGGGCTTCAATTTCAGCGCGCGAAGGTGGGTCCTGCCGGCTCAGAAACTGCTCCTGAAGACGAACTGCGCCCAGCTTGACCGAGGCCAGATAGGTTGGCGTCTGGCCGTCCGTCAGAATGAACTCGGTGCTTCCGCCCCCGACGTCAATGATGAGTCCGCGTTCACCCTGGAAATCGGTAACTTCAGCGACCGCCAGAGCAATGAGACGGGCTTCCTCGACGCCGGGGAGAATCTCAACTTTCAGCCCGATCTCCTGCTCAACACGCTGAAGGAACACGTCCCGGTTCCAGGCTTCCCGGATGGCGCTCGTCGCCACCACTAACACGGCTGTCACGTCGTGCGCATGCGCCAGGTCGGTGAAACGACGGAGCGTGGCGACGGCAGCTTTGATTTTTTCATCCGTCAGGTGGTGAGTCTCGGTAAGACCGGCGGCCAGGCGTACGGTGTCTTTCTCCCGTTCAATGATACGCAGTCTTTCTCCCGGACGGGCTTCAGCAATGATGAGATGGATCGAGTTTGAGCCAACGTCTATCGCCGCAACGCGGTGAAGTGCTGAACCCGGCCTGGGTGAGATGCTTTGACGGGTAGCCGCAGGCAATGTGAGTTCCAAGGAGGTGGGATGATTCCAACCAGAGGCCGGCAGAGATGAAGCCAACTACGACATACAACGTTGGCGAGGCTAGCAAAAGATTGACCGCACCTCAAGTAACTGACACGCCATGAAGACAGTGCGAAAGTGGGGGCAACGTCAATGAACTTCGGTTTGGCACTCCCGCCGCAGCCATCCTGCTGGGAAGGACGGCGGGGTGGGAGACGCCAGCCCACCACTTTCGCCTTACGGAGGATATTACCTGAATGTCGTCCCCAAGACACACCTTTGAGCGACGATTGGCTTGCTGTTGTTTTGCGCCTCTTATGGCGCTGGCCTTTGTTCATCCCACTGCCATTGCCCAGTCCAAGTCACCAGCAAAGCCGGCTGTCAGTCAGCCCGCTGTCACGCCACAGGAAAAGACGCCCAAAAGCACACCGGCGCTGACAAATGAGCAACTTCAGGCCGACCCCGAAGCCGCCCTCAAGGTACTGCTCGAAGGCAATCGCCGCTTTGCCGCCGGCGAAACCATCCATCCCCGCCAGGACATTGCGCGGATTCGTGAAACGGCCAAAGGGCAAAAACCCTTTGCCATCATCATCGGCTGCTCTGATTCCCGGGTGCCCAACGAAATCGTCTTTGACCAGGGACTGGGCGACCTGTTCATCGTTCGGACCGCCGGCCAGGTTTCAACCTACGCTTCGTGGGGAAGTATCGAGTTTGCTGAGGAAGTGCTTGGTGCCAAGCTCATCTTCGTGCTGGGGCACACGAAATGCGGCGCAGTGCAGGCGGCTGTCCGGGTGCCGGAGGTGCCAGGGCACATTGTCACCCTCATCAACGACATCAAGCCTGCTGCCCAGCAGGTCAAGGGCCAGCCCGGCGATGAAGTCGAAAACGCCGTCCGGGAAAACGTCCGCATGCAGGTCGAAAAGCTCAAAAACCTTGAGCCGGTCCTGGCCAAGCGGTTTCGTGAGGGCAAGATCAAGATCGTCGGCGGCGTCTATGACATTGACACCGGTCTCATCACGCTCGTCGAGTAGTGCATCCACCAGGCTGGCATAGCGCTGCTGTGCCAGCCGACCACCAGCCACACACCCACGCACGAGAGGAAAACCATGAACGCTACCCAAGCGATGTTCTTGAGCTTGTTGTCGCCAATGGTGCTCGCTTTCATCCTTGGCGTCATTGCCACCCGCGTCAAAAGCGACCTGAAATTTCCCGAAGACCTCTACACAGCGCTGACGATTTACCTTCTCGTCGCCATCGGTCTCAAGGGCGGCTACAAGCTTTCCATCAGTCATCTGAGCGACTTCTGGCGACCGGGCCTGGCAACGATTGCGCTGGGAGTCATTATTCCGATAGTGAGTTATTACATCCTGCGGCAGCTAGGAAAGTTCAACGTCTGGAACGCGGCGGCCATCGCAGCCCACTATGGCTCGGTGTCCGCTGTGACCTTTGGCGAGGCCATTGCCTTCCACGACACGCTCAAGGAAGAAGCCTTGCGGGCCGCCATCGAGGCCGGTGCTGTTGCTGCCGGGACAGCGGCCGATGCCCCGGCAGCTTTGGCGGTCTATCAGGCGCAGGGACTCAACTACGAAGGGTTCATGCCTTCGCTGTTAGCCATCATGGAAGTTCCGGCCATTCTGGTGGCCATCATCATCGCCCGCCTGCAGAGTCGTGAGGATTCGCTGGACGCCGGGGAAGGCGGGACGATGGGCGAGGTTCTGCGGGAATTGCTGGCCGGGAAAAGCACCCTGCTGCTCATTGGGTTTCTCATTGTTGGTTATGTTTCAGGGAAGCGCGGCTGGGAGCAGGTAGCCCCGTGGTTTGACACGCCATTCCGGGGCGTCCTGACCCTGTTCCTGCTTGAAGCCGGTCTCGTGACCGGGCGGCGTCTGGAAGACCTGAAGAAAGTCGGTCCGTTTCTCGTTGCCTTTGGCATTCTGATGCCCATTGCCAGCGCTGTGGCAGGCATCTTTGCCGGTCGGCTTGCGGGAATGACCATGGCGGGAGCGACGGTCTTGGGCGTTCTGGCCGCCAGCGCTTCATATATTGCTGCACCGGCGGCGTGTCGCGTCGCACTGCCGAAAGCCAGCCCGACCTACTACCTCACGGCCTCCCTGGCCATCACCTTTCCGTTCAACATTATTGTCGGGCTGCCGCTGTACCACTTCATTGCCACCAGGGTCTATGGGCTGTAGGTCTGAAAAGGAGGACACCGATGAAAACATTCGAGATGAAGCTCGTGGTGATTATTACCGAAGACGAGCTGGAGCCACGTCTGACGAAGGAAATCCTGGCTCTGGGGGCGCGTGGCTATACGGCCAGCCGGGTGCATGGCGAGGGTTGGCACGGCGCGCGAAAGAGCGAGTGGGAAGGGGAGAACGTCCGCATCGAGACCATCGTGCCGGAGCCTGTTGCCAACAGCATTCTGGCACACATCGCCGATCGCTACCTGCCACACTATGCCACCGTGGTTTACATGCAGACGGTGAGCATCCTGCGCGTTGAAAAGTTCACATAGCGTGACACTCTGGTCGTGACCCGCCAGCGTCTGGAGAGGTTGCCTTCACAGCCTGGTGCCAGGAATTTCTGTGCAGCTTTTGACTTGCTTTCCAACTGAAACTAGAATGTTGACAAGCCAAAAACGAGGCGGCTTTTCACATTCCTGACCGTTTATTCAGTTCACAGAAAGCAGTCGCATGGCATCCAATGATCTCCGGAGCAGTTCCTCCGGATCGCATCTCGCTCATGCTCCATCAAACCGTGGCCGGGTAGCGATCTTCATTGATGGCAATAACCTGTTTCACGCCGCGCGGTCGGCTGGCGTCGAAATAGACTACGCCAAGCTCCTGGCCTACCTCCGGGGGGAGGACCCGCTGCTGCGGGCCTTCTTTTATACCGGAGTGGACCAGCAGGCGGAGCGCCAGCAGGGGTTTCTGCTCTGGATGCGCCGCAACGGCTACCGTGTCGTACAGAAAGAACTCAAAACCTTCCCGGACGGAACCAAAAAGGCCAACCTCGATGTCGAAATTGCCGTGGATATGCTGTCACTGGCCGACAAGTACGACACGGCTATCCTCGTCAGCGGGGATGAAGACTTTACTTATGCCCTCAATGTGATTGCCTACAAGGGGGTACGGGTTGAGGTGGCTGGCTTCCGTGCCAACACTTCGCCGCGCCTGATTGACGTTGCCGACCGCTTTCACGAACTGGATGCCATCGTGACCGACATCAGCAAGTCTCCAAGCAAGCGGGACTCGCAACAGACAGAAGCTCTGCGTCCAAGTGGAGAGTGGTCAATTTCACCGGATCGCCCGGCTGAGAAACCCGAATTGAGTGGAGCCACGGCCTCTCCGGCAGAAACCGGCAGCGTTGAAGTACCTGATGAACAACCCAGTCAGCCACCGGTTTCAGGGGGCACGGGAGAACTTGTTGGAAAACCCACCCAGCCGACGGAAACGGCATCATCGGGAACAGCACCCCTGGAAACAGTGCCGGCGGTTGTCGAACCACCGCCTGTCACCGTGGACAATATCGTTGTGGGGGCGCTCCAGTCTGGCGAACATCCCGTCGTGATGGCTGGTGAATGGGAGGCATCAGAACTACCAGCCGAAGCGATGCCCGGTTCTACCTTGGAGCTGTCGGCCCTTGTGCCTTCGCCGGAACTGCCCGAAACCGGTAGGCCGGAACCTGGCACCGAAGGCGATACGGTTGGCAGCGACACACCAGGAGCTGAGCAAAGCCCGAAGGTCGGGCAACGCTGAGCACCTGACCTCCGGGGCGACAAAATCAACACGCTGGCGTCGAAGTTACGGACTACAGCAGGTTTCCCGTCAGCACAAATGGCCCAAGGTGTGGACCGGGCTGATTGAGACAGGTTTCAAGCGCCAGCCGGAGCATTGGACGGAGGTCCTCCGGCGGCAGCACGGCATCGCAGAAACCACGCGCTGCCGCAAACCGGGCATCGAGCTGCGCTTCGTAGGTGGCCCGAACGGCATCCATTTCCGCCTGCAAGTCGGCGTCCGGCGATTTTCCTTCCGCCTTGAGCCGTTCCAGTTGGGCTGAAAACAGCGCCATGACGGCCGATTCACCTTCCATGACGCCCATGCGTCCGGTGGGCAGCGAGAAGATGAAGTTCGGGTCGAAACCCTGTCCGGCCATGGCGTAGTAGCCAGCACCCGACGCATGGTTGACCGTCAGCACCAGCTTGGGCACGGTGGCCGTCGCCATGGCTTCAACGAAGTGAGCGCCGGCGCGGATGATGCCGGACTGCTCGGCTTCGACGCCGACCATAAAGCCCGACACATCCTGCACGAAAAGCAGGGGCAGGCGGTGCCGGTTGCAGGTTTCGATGAAGTAGGCCACCTTCTCGGCGCTTTCCCGATAGACAATGCCGCCGAAGCGCGGTGGCCGGTCGCCGGTGGACTTGATGAGGCCCCGCCGGTTGGCAATCAACCCAACCGGGATGCCTTCGACCCGAGCGTGGGCGCAAATCATTTCACGGGCGTAATCGGCCTGAAACTCATCGAAGGAATCAGCATCCAGCAGGGTGTCAAGCAGGGCTTCAACATCGTAGGGAAGCCGGTGATCGGCCGGCAGGATTTGATATGCCTCCCGTGGGTCGCGCCGGGGAGGCCGCGCCGGTGCAACCGAAACGGCACGGGGCGGCGGTGGCGGCAGCTCCGCCACCAACCGCCGGAGCCGCGCCAGACAGGCCGCATCATCCGGCTCACGGTAATGTGCCACACCGGAAACCGTGGTGTGCATCCGCGCACCGCCTAAAGCTTCCGGGTCCGAGGTCTGCCCCGTCGCTCCGCGCACGAGGTTGACCCCGCCAAGGCCCATGAAACTCGTGCCTTCAACCATGACGATGACATCCGACAGTGCCGGCAGATAGGCGCCGCCGGCAATGCACTGCCCCATCACGGCAGCCAGTTGTGGTATGCGCAGATGCCGGCGCATCAGCGAGTTGTAGTAAAACAGCCGGGCCGCGCCATACTGTCCGGGAAAGACGCCTCCCTGATAGGGCAGGTTGACGCCGGCCGAATCCACCAGGTAGACAATCGGCACACGGCAGCGCATGGCCACTTCCTGGGCCCGCAGCATCTTCGTAATGGTTTCGGGAAACCAGGCGCCGGCCTTTACCGTGGGGTCATTGGCTACAACCACAATCTCGCGTCCGTGGCAGCGTCCGATACCCGTCACCACGCCGGCTGCCGGCGCTTGTCCGTCATACCGGTCGTAGGCCACGAGCAGGCCTATTTCGAGGAAGGGGGAACCGGGATCGAGCAACCCGGCAATGCGTTCGCGGGCCGTCAGCTTCCCTTGGGCGTGGAGGCGCTCGATTTTGGCTTCACCGCCGCCCAGTCGGAGCCGGGCTTCAAGTTCCCGCAGTTCGGCCGTCAGGCGTTCCAGATTCTGCGACATCGTGGTTTTCAGCGACATTCGCCCGCAATTTCGTGGTAGCGGTCGTGGAGTTTGTTGAGCGCCGCTTTGATTTCCTCATCGCTGGCCTGCCGGGCCACAAGTTGGGCGACCTCAGCCGCCTCCCGTTCGAGCTTTGCCAGCAGTGGACGGAGTGCTGCTGCATCATAGCCCTTGGGCGGCCGGGAACGCGCCCACAGCCGGGCCTTGCGGGCCATTTCAGCCGCCCGTTTGCGTACCGGGCCAAAGTCGCCATCTTCCATCGGGTGAAACGTTCCGGCCAGGACGGAGTGAAACTCCTCCTGCGCTTTCCACGGGGCTTTGGGCTTGGGAGCGACGCCGGTCGTGGGTTCCTGCACGACGGCAGGCTCGACGACGGTATGCCCGACAGACGCTTGTCCGCCGATACCAAACGCCAGAACCAATCCAGTGAAACCGGTTGCAAAGGACTTGGTACGAATCATTCCTGATGAGACTCCATATCACCCGCCCCGGCTGGTTGCCTGGCGGGAAAGATAGTTGAAAAACTGCTCGCGCCACGGGGCTTCCTGAAAGCATCCCCGCAGGACGGTGCTTTCCACAGACCCGTCCGCGCGAACGCCGCGCATTTCCATGCACATCTGACGCGCAATCAGGCAGACGGCCACGCCTTGGGGATGACACACCCGCTCGATAGCAGTAGCGACATCCATGGCCAGGCGTTCCTGAAGCTGCGGCCGGCGTGCCGCGTGCTCAAGCAGTTTGGCCGGCGCGCCAATGCCCATCGCCAGCGCGGCGGGGACGTAAGCCACGTAAGCTGCGCCGAAAAACGGCGTCAGATGGTGGGCGCACATCGAATGGAACGACATCCCGCCAACGGCAATGAACTGACCGGACAGCTCTGCGGCCGGAAAGGTTGAAACCACCGGCGGTGGCTGGTCTGCAATGAAGGGTGCAAAAAACTCCGCCCAGAACTCCGCAACGTTTTCCGCCGTGCGCTCCAGATGAGTATCACGGTCTGCGGTCAGCCGCAGCGCCTCCAGCATGCGTTGCAGGGCGCGCGCTGCCGTCAGCAGTTCCATCCCCTCATTGCTCTCTGGCTTGGTTTGCTCGTCGTGCTTCGGCATGCTATTCCCACAATCGTGACAAGGCTCACGCTATCACAAGTTTGTCCCGTGATGCTCCCAACGATATTGAAACAACCATGACGAATCACGTGCGGATTGCTGATTTTGCCGCCAACCTTGGGCAGACCGTCACCATCAAGGGTTGGCTTTACAACGCCCGTTCGAGCGGAAAACTGCTGTTTCTCGAAATCCGGGACGGTTCCGGGATCGTGCAGGGAATAGTTTCCAAAAACGCTGTTTCCGAAGAAGTCTGGAACCGGGCGGCGGCGCTGACCCAGGAATCTTCCATCATCGTCACCGGGATGCCCCGCGAACACCCCAAACGACCCGGTGTGTACGAACTTGACGTACACGACCTCACCATCGTTCAACTGACGCAGGACTACCCCATCACGCCCAAGGAACACGGCATCGAGTTTCTGATGGACCACCGCCACCTGTGGCTGCGCTCCAAACGGCAGCACGCCATCCTGCGCGTCCGGCACGAAGTTGTCCGCGCGGTCCGCGACTTTCTCGACAACGATGGCTTCATTCTGGCCGACACCCCCATCCTGACGCCGGCGGCCTGTGAAGGCACCACGACCCTGTTCGAGCTGGATTACTTCGACGACGGCAAAGCCTACCTGACGCAGTCGGGGCAGCTTTACAACGAAGCCACTGCTGCCGCCTTCGGCAAGGTCTATTGCTTCGGCCCGACGTTTCGGGCCGAAAAGTCCAAGACCCGCCGCCATCTGACAGAGTTCTGGATGGTCGAACCGGAAGTTGCCTACGCAACGCTGGAAGACATGATGGTGCTGGCTGAGCGTTTCCTGAGCTTCATCGTGGCGCGCGTCCTGGAGCGCCGCCGGGAAGAACTCAAGCTGCTCGAACGCGATACAAGCAAGCTGGAAGCCATTGCCGCGCCGTTTCCACGCCTGCCCTACGATGAAGCTGTGCGGATGCTTCACGAGGCGCATCTGGCCGGCAAGCTCGAACACGATTTTGTCTGGGGAGGCGACTTCGGTGCGCCGGATGAGACCTACCTGGCACAGCAGTTTGACCGGCCGGTGATCGTCCACCGCTATCCGGCGCAGGTCAAAGCATTCTACATGGAAGAAGACCCGGAACGCCCGGAACTGGCCCTGTGCATGGACGTGCTCGCCCCGGAGGGCTATGGGGAAATCATCGGCGGCGGCCAGCGCATGCAATCCTACGACCGGCTCGCACAGCGGATCGCCGAGCACAACCTGCCCCGCGAAGCTTTTGAGTGGTATCTTGACCTGCGCCGGTACGGCACGGTGCCCCACGCTGGCTTTGGCATGGGCATTGAGCGGTGTGTTGCCTGGTTATGCGGTCTGGAGCACGTCCGCGAAACGATACCTTTCCCGCGCATGCTGTACCGGCTGCGGCCCTGAAACCCGAAAAAATACAGAAAGGTGCAGCGAGACCACAATGCGGCTGAAAACTACGTCACTCTGGTTGGCGCTCTTGCTGGCAGGTTGGTTGACGGGCAGTGCGGCTGCCCAGTCGCCAACCAGCCCAAAGCCGGCTTCTGGGCTGACGCCAACGGATACCGTCCAGATGTTTTACCGCCTGCTGCGGGAGCAGCGGTTGACTGAGGCTTTCCAACTGCACGTCTGCGGCCCGGCCGTTGAAAAAATGACGCCCCAGCAGTTGGACGAACTGAAGCCGGAATTTCTCAAGCTGATCGGAAAGATTCCTGAAAAGCTCACGACGAGCGGCGAAACCATCACCGGAGATGACGCCACGGTGTTTGTCGTCGTGCCGGCTGAGGCTGCACCCGGCAACCAGTCGCCACAAACTGAAACGGCCTCGGTTGGACTCATTCGCAGCAACGGACGCTGGCTCATCGGCGACCGTGAAACCCAGGCCCTGGCCCTGGCCCACGGCGAAAGCTTCTTCAAGTTGAGCGAAGAAGGTGTCTTCATCCGAATGTTTCAGAACGAAGACGCCATGGCGCGGCTGGTGACGCAGTTGGTGGAAATCGAGCAGGTGTTTGCCCGCAACAACCGGGGGCAGTACGGCACGCTCCCGGAACTTGTTGCGTACCGGAACCAGTTCCGGGAAGACATCGCCCGCCTGCTGGCATCGCTCGAAAACGGCGAAATCTTCGGGCACACGATTGAAATCGAGCTGACGCCCGACCGCCGGGACTTTGCTGTCTATGCCGTTCCCAAGCGGCACAACTACGATGGCCGCTACTCATTTTATGCCGACCGCAGCGGCGTTCGTTACCGCAACTACGGCGGCGCACGCATCGAGAAGGACACGCCCGGCAACAAGACCCTCAACTGAGACTCAACGGAGAAGCACCGGCTGCCGAACCCAAAGCAATGACCAATCACGACTCCCGCCACATCGAAACTCTGGCTGTTCACGCCGGGCGGACGCCGGACCCGGCAACCGGGGCCGTCATGCCGCCGATTCATCTGGCCACCAACTACGAGCGCGATGCCACCGGAGCCTGCCCCCGTGGGTTTGAGTACACCCGTGAAGGCAACCCCAACCGGCAGGCGCTGGAAACCAGTCTGGCGCGGCTGGAGGGCGGTGCGGCTGCCGCCTGCTTTGCTTCGGGGAACGCGGCGGCCGCGGCCATCTTTCAGGCACTGACGCCAGCGCAGCACGTCGTCATCGCACAGGATACCTACTACGGTACGGCCGTTTTGCTCAAAGACATCTTTGCTGCCTGGGCGCTGGAAGCCACCTTCGTGGATGCGACCGACCCGGAAGCCATTGCCGCCGCCATGCGCCCGCAGACGGCGCTGGTCTGGGTTGAGACGCCCTCCAATCCGCTGCTGTCCATCGTGGACATTGCCCGCGCAGCGGCTATTGCCCACGCGCATGGCGCGCGTCTGGTGGTTGAAAACACCCTGGGAACGCCCGTCCTTCAGCAGCCGTTCGAGTTTGGCGCGGATTTGGTCGTTCACTCGACGACGAAGTTCCTGGGTGGACACAGTGATGTGCTCGGCGGGGTGGTGGTGACGAACGTTGTGGACGAGTTCTTTCAGCGGCTCCGGCGCATCCAGGTCATTGGCGGCGCGGTGCCATCACCCTTTGACTGTTGGCTGTTGCAGCGGAGTCTGAAAACCCTTCCCTGCCGGGTTCGGGCGCAGTCCGAAACGGCGCTCAAGGTGGCGCGCTTTCTGGCGACGCACAAGCGCGTTGAACGGGTGCTGTATCCGGGATTGCCGGAGCATCCCGGCTACCTGACGGCCAAACGGCAGATGAGTGGCTTTGGGGGTGTGCTGTCGTTCACGCTCAAGGAAGGTGCCGCTGCCGCCAAGGCGTTGCCGTCACGTACGCGCATTTTCACCCACGCCACGAGCATCGGCGGGGTGGAGAGTCTCATTGAGCATCGCGCTTCGGCGGAAGGGCCCGACACCCGCGCGCCGCAAAACCTGGTCCGTCTGTCCATCGGGCTGGAGCATCCCGACGATCTCATCGCCGACCTGGCCCAGGCACTGGGCGAAGTGCCGCAGCCCGAACCAAAGCCGGTCTTTCCGGGTGGGCGACTGCTCCGCACGCCTGGAATGCCACAGAGCGGTTGATATGGCTTACCGGCTGGTGCCGGCCGTGCGCGCCGTCACGCGCTCCATCACTTCTGCGTCCTCACAGAGCGAGGGAGACATCTCCGACCCCAGGGCCAGTGGCAGTGCGCCGCCGCTGTCGGCGGCTACCATCGAGATGATCTCTTCCTGAAGCGGCCGCAGGCTGTGGGGAGAGCCGCGCTCCAGAATGGCAAAGAACAGAAGCCCCCGCTTCTGGGTGTACAGAATGCCGGCCAGCGCACTTGTGGAAGACAGGGTCCCGGTTTTGCCGATGACGGTGCCTATCAGGTCCGGGCTGGTGAAGCGACGTTGCAGCGTGCCGTTGTCAATCCCGGCTATCGGGAGCAGTTCGCCCAGGGAGATGTTCCGTTTTTCGAGCCAGTTGACGGCATAGCGCATGAGTTTGACCGTCGCGCGTGGCGTAATGGCGTTCTGCCCAAGGCCGGAGGTCGTTTGCAGATAAACTTCCTGGGGAGGCAGCTTGACCTTTTCGATGAGGTACTGCCGCACGCCGGCCGCACCGCCGACGCGCGCGCCGACAACGTGGGTCATTTCATTGTGACTGTAAGCGTTGATGGACTTGAGAATCTTCAGAAGCGGTGACGAGCGATACTCCAGCAAGGGGTAACGGGGCGTCGTGTGGTCATCAGCAAGAGCGTTGCCGGGCGAAATGGTGATGCCGTGATAGACCGGCATCTGGCTGAAGGCCCTGACGCCGCGCACCGCGTTCCAGACGGCTTCGGTTTTGGGCGTCCAGCGGCTCCGGTCAAGGGTGGTGAGAATTTCGCTCCCAATAACCGCCGGCTGTGAGCGCAGATTGAGCAGCATGCCGGACCCGATCCGAAGGTTGCCCTGGACGTTGCGAATGCCCATCTCGTAGAGCTTCTCGCCGATGAGAAACAGGCTTTCCGTCACAAAGGATGGGTCCTGTTCACCGCTGAACACCAGATCGCCCATGAGCGTCCCGGTGGACCAGTCTATCGCGCCGGTGTAGCTGATGCGGGTCGGATAGCGGTAGTTGACCCCCAAGGCTTCAAGCGCCGCCATTGAGGTCATGACCTTCGTGACCGACGCCGGGTTGTACATCAACCCTTCGTTCAGGCTCAGAACCGGTGTACCGTCCAACGCCTCGAAGTAGATGCCGTGCGGTTGTACCGAACGGGAATAGCTCAGCAGGCGGGCCGTAACCAAGTCAGGCAGGGTGAGTGGAACTGGTGGTGGTTGGACTTCATCAAGGGGAGCGGCTGGCCCGCTGGGGTGGTTATTACCCGAATCCACCCGCACAGCTACCGACCGGCGCAGGTCATCGTTCGTGACAACGCGCGGGCGCTGTTGCGCCATGAGGGGGAGAGTCAACAAACAGCAGGCGCTCCACAGAGCGAGCGACATCCGAACCGGGTGCTTCATGGTCGAAAGCTTCCTCTTGATGTGGTGGTGATGGTGTCCTGGCTGACTCTGGCACAGACGGTTGGCACAGAGGAAACGATGTTACCGCTGTGTACCGCCGACAGTCATCTCCGAAATTTTGATAGTTGGCAGACCAACGCCGACTGGCACGCTTTGCCCGTCCTTACCACAGGTGCCGACGCCGAGATCGAGTTCCATGTCACAGCCAACGGCGGTGACTTTCGTCAGGGCATCGGGCCCGTGCCCGATGAGCGTGGCATCCTTAACCGGCGCTGTGATGCGGCCATCCTCGATGAGGTACGCTTCACTGGCCGAGAAAACGAACTTGCCGCTGGTAATGTCCACCTGGCCGCCGCCAAACTGTACGGCGTAGAGTCCGCGCTTGACGCTGCGGATGATGTCTTCGGGCGTTTCCGTTCCGGCCAGCATGTAGGTATTTGTCATCCGTGGCATAGGGATGTGCCGGTAGCTTTCCCGCCGCCCATTGCCGGTGCGCGGCACGCCGAGCAGCCGGGCGTTCAGGTAATCGTTGATGTAGCCGCGCAGGATGCCCTTTTCGATGAGGACGGTGCAGGAAGTGGGGTGGCCTTCGTCGTCCATGTTGAGTGAGCCGCGCCGGCCGGGGAGTGTTCCGTCATCCACAATGGTACAGGCGTCACTGGCCACCCGCTGTCCGAGCAGGTCGGAAAAGGCGGAGGTTTTCTTGCGGTTGAAATCGGCTTCCAGTCCGTGCCCGATGGCTTCGTGGAGCAGGATGCCGGGCCAGCCATGCCCCAGGACGACTTCCATGGGTCCAGCGGGTGCTTCCACGGCGTCGAACTGCAACACCGCGAGCCGGACGGCCTCACGCGCGAGCGCTTCCGGGGCCAGTTCCCCCTCGGTGAACATCCCGAAGCCGCGCCGTCCGCCGCCGCCGGCCCGTCCGGCCCGGAGTTCGCCATCCTGGTCGGCAATGCACACGACGCCAACCCGCGCCAGTGGCTGGATGTCGCCGGCCAGAACGCCCTCGCTGGTGGCCACCATGACGACTTTCCATTCGTCGGTCAGGCTGGCCTGTACCTTCTGGATGCGCCGGTCGGCGGCATAGCACCGTTCGTCTATGTCTTTGAGCAGCTCGATTTTGCGTTCTATCGGGGGATCATCGCCGGTTTCCGTCTGGGGATACAGGTCATGCACCTTGGCCTGTGGCGTCACGGCCACGGGGCCAACGGATTGGGCTGCCTGGGCAATGCAGGCTGCCGTGCGCGCTGCCTGCCGGATGCTGGCCGGTGAAATATCGTCGGTGTAGGCATAGCCGGTCTTTTCTCCGGCAATGACGCGCACGCCGACTCCCTGGGCCACCGACCGGTTGGCCGTCTTGATGAGGCGTTCCTCCAAGGTGAGGGCGTTGGTGCGGCAATACTCGAAATACAGGTCGGCATAGTCGCCGCCGGCCGCCAGAGCTTCGCCGAGCAGGGCGTCGAGGTCGCCGGTGGTCAGCCCATAGCGGTCAAGAAAGAAGGCAATGGCATCCGTGGTCATGCAGGACGGCTCCGGGTTACAGAAGTTGGGACCTCAGCCAAGGAAACGTTCGACAATGGCCGGCGTTGCCTGGAGGGCTTCAGGAAGCCTGGCGGCGTCTTTTCCGCCGGCTTCGGCGTAGTCAGCGCGACCGCCGCCGCCGCCGCCGACAATGGCCGCCAGTTCACGCACGATGTGACCAGCCTTGAGGCGGTTGGTGAGCGCATCAGCCACCCGTACGGCGAGCGAAACCTTTTCCCCGCTGCGAATGCCAATGACGACCACGGCCGGCCCCAGCTTACCCACGAGGTATTCCGCCAACTGACGGACACCGGATTTGTCCAGATCGGCCGCTTCGAGTGCCAGCACGCGCACGTCGCCTATTGTCCGCACTTCGGCCAGCGCCGCTTCAGCGCGCTGCTGGGCAAGTTTGAGCCGCAGGGCTTCGATTTCACGCTCAGCCTGGCGCAGGCTGGTCTGGAGTTTCTCAACCTGCGCCGGAATGTCGCTGGTGTCGCCGAGGCGGAATGTGGCCGTGAGGTTGGAGAGAATGGCCTCATCGGCCTGGAATCGCTCAAAGGCTGCCTCGCCGGTCACGGCTACGATGCGCCGGACGCCAGCGGCAATCGAGCTTTCACTGATGATTTTGAACAGCCCAATGTCGCCTGTGGCCGTAACGTGCGTGCCTCCACACAGTTCCATCGAAAAGCCGGGTACTTCGACGACCCGCACGACATCGCCGTATTTTTCACCAAACAGGGCAATGGCGCCGGCGGCAACGGCCGTGTCAAGCGCCATTTCCCGTTTGGCAAGCGGGGCATTACGCCGAATCTGGGCATTGACGAGCCGTTCTATCTCGGCAATTTCGTCAGCCGACAGGGCCGCGTAGTGGGTAAAGTCAAAGCGCAGTTTGTCCGGCGCAACTTCACTGCCGGCCTGCTTGACGTGCGCGCCGAGCACTTCGCGCAGTGCCGCGTGCAGCAGGTGGGTGGCGGAATGGTTGAGCATCGTGCGCCGGCGGCGGTCAGCATCCACGGTGGCTGTCACCTGGTCATTGGCGCGCACTTCACCGCGCAGGACTTCCACGCGATGCACGATGAGACCTGTCACCGGCGCGACGGTATCCGTCACCCGCAGCGTGGCGGCTTCATTTTCGAGCAGTCCCGTGTCGCCAACCTGGCCGCCGGATTCGGCATAAAACGGCGTTTCATCGAGCACGACTTCGCCGGTTTCGCCAGCCCGGAGGACTTCGACCAGCTCGCCCTGCCGGATAACAGCCCGTACGCGCAGGTCAGGCAGGGAAAGGTGGTCATATCCGCGAAAAACGGTTGGCCGTCCGTCGAGCGCTGCCTGGTAGGCCGGGGCCACGGCTTTTGCTGCACCGCCTTTCCAGCTTTCACGCGCCCGAATACGCTCTTCCGCCAGCGCCGCTTCAAAGCCGGCTTCGTCCACCCGCAGCCCGCGTTGCTCGGCAATGTAGGCAATCAGGTCAAGGGGCAGGCCATAGGTCTGATAGAGATCGAAGGCATCCGCGCCGGAGACCACGCCCTGCTCGGCGCGCCGGAATGCTTCATCGAGCCGCTTGCGGCCGGCAGCCAGCGTCGTCGAAAACAGCTTTTCTTCCGTGGTGACGACCCGGGCAATGACCTCGGCCTGGGTCTGGAGTTCGGGAAAGGCCGTGGCCATGTGCGCGACCACGAATGCCGTGATGTCGTGCAGGAACAGGTTGTCAATCCCCAGCCGCCGCCCGTGCCAGATGGCGCGGCGCATGATTTTGCGCAGCACGTAGTTGCGTCCGGTGTTGCCGGGATAAATGCCGTCGGCAATGGAGAACGCTGTGGCGCGGGCGTGGTCAGCAATGACCCGCATCGAAATGCCGTCCGGGCTGTCGTAGTGGTAGGGTTTGCCGGCGCGGGCGGCTATCTGTTCGATGATCGGCAGGATGAGGTCGGTGTCGTAGTTGGTCTTCTTGCCCTGCAGAACCGAGGCCAGGCGTTCCAGTCCGGCACCGGTGTCCACAGAGGGCTTGGGCAGCGGTTTCAGCGTGCCGTCGGCGAAACGCTCAAACTGCATGAAGACCAGATTCCAGATTTCAACGGTGGTATCGCCGGGCCCGTTGACGTACTCCGGCCGGTTGTCAGCCAGATCATCGCCCAGAAAATAGTGGATTTCCGAGCAGGGGCCGCAGGGGCCGGTTTCGCCCATCTGCCAGAAGTTTTCCTTTTTGCCAAAGCGCAGGATGCGGTCGGCGGGTGCGCCCACCTTCTTCCACAGCGCGAAGGCTTCGTCATCGTCCTCGTAAACCGTGAACCAGAGCCGCTCCAGCGGCAGCTCGAACTCCCGCAGGAGCAGTTCCCAGGCGAAGGCAATGGCTTCTTCCTTGAAGTAGTCGCCAAAGGAAAAATTGCCCAGCATTTCAAAAAACGTGTGATGCCGGGCCGTCTTGCCGACTTCCTCCAGGTCGTTGTGCTTGCCGCCGGCGCGGATGCACTTCTGGGACGAAGCCGCGCGGGTGTAGTCGCGGGTTTCGCGGCCCGTGAAGACATCCTTGAACTGGTTCATTCCGGCGTTGGTAAACAGCAGGGTGTCATCCGGCGGCAGCACGGGCGAACTTTTCACAATCCGGTGGCCGTGCCGGGCAAAGTAGTCGAGAAAGCGATGGCGGATGTCATGTCCGGTCAACATCGGGTCACTCCTGACGAGGCAGGCGCAGACGGTTCTGAAATCCGTGTTTCACTTGGCAGAGGAAAACGCCGTCAGGGCGTTTTCGGCCAGGTGGTATGCACCTTGAAAACGCCGACGGCCGCGTTGTAGTCAGGCCAGGTCTTGTCACCGACCAGCCGCATCCAGCCTGCTCACAGGTGCTTTTCGAGCATGCGGGCGATGGTATCCTTTGGATGCGCGCCGGTGAGCCGTTCCTGTTCCTGCCCGTTCTTGAACACGATTAGTGTCGGAATGCCGCGAATGCCAAAGCGGGCTGAGGTCTGGTTGTTTTCATCCACGTTGAGTTTCCCCACCCGCACCCGTCCGGCGTAGTCGTTGGCGAGGGCTTCAACCGTTGGGGCCAGCATCCGGCAGGGTGCACACCAGGCCGCCCAAAAATCCACAAGCACCGGACGATCAGACTGCAACACTTCGCGCTCGAAGTTGCTGTCCGTGATTTCAATGACGTTACCGCCCATGATAGTTCCTCCAGGAGTTTGAGTTCACCGTTCTTTGTATCATCTGAAAAACCGGGAACGAACGGACAGGTGATTACTAGCACACGCCTTTTGCCTTGCGCCAATAGCGAACGCTTTTGGCGGCGGGCGGCTTCCGGCGGAACCACCCGGCTGAATGCTGCCAAATCCGGCTGGAAAAACCTATGCGCCTGTGGGTTGTCAAACACAGCGAGGTATTGCCGAATGTGCTGCGGCCGAAGGCGATTACTGACACCCTGACCACGCAGCAGATACCGCCCGCGCCCAGCCTGCGCACCTGGACGGTTTTGGCCGATGAAACCCTTGAGGAACCAACGGTTTACACAGAGTGCTTCCCAGCAGCCGGCGCAGTTGCCCGGACCCCTTCGCCCACGTCGTCTTCAAAACCCTGACGCTCACGAACGACATACAGCGGACGGCGCTTGACTTCCTCGTAGATTTTCCCGACGTACTCGCCGACCAGGCCCAGGCTAATCAACTGTACGCCGCCGATAAGCAGTACGGTGATGAGCGTCGAGGTCCAGCCAGGGACCGTCCAGCGCAGGACAAAGAACACATACAGGGCATAGACAATGTAGAGTGCTGCGAAGGTGGCCATGCCAAAGCCGAGCAGCGTCGCCATCCGCAGCGGCCAGACAGAAAAGGAAACCAGCCCGTGGATGGCAAAGCGCAGCATGCGGGTCACGGAATACTTGCTTTCGCCGGCGAAACGGGCCGGGGCATCAAACGGAATGGCTGCTGTGCGAAACCCCAACCAGCTTACGAGACCACGGTTGAAGCGGTGGGTTTCACGCATGGCGCAGAAGCTGTCCACCGCCAGGCGGCTCATCAGCCGGAAGTCGGCCGCACCGGGGATGATCGGCGTTCCCGATCCCCAGTTGAGCAGCCGGTAAAACAGCCAACTCGTGAGGCGCTTGCCAAAGCTGGCGTCAGCAGTTTCGCGGCGGATGGTGTACACGATGTCAGCCCCCTGTTCCCACGCCCGGACGAGTTCCGGGATGAGTTCCGGCGGATGCTGTAGATCGCTGTCGAGTGTGATGACGGCCGCACCTTGGGCAGCATCCAGTCCGGCCAACAGGGCCGCCTGGTGTCCGAAGTTGCGGGAAAAGGTCAGCGTCTTGACCCGTGCATCACGGGCGCGCAGACGGGCCAGTACCTGTGGCGTAGCATCGGTTGAGCCATCGTCCACGTAGATGATTTCCACATCGTAGGGCAGTGCCGCCACCGCAGCCGTGAGCGCCGCGTGAAAGGCTTCCAGACCCTCGGCTTCGTTGAAGCAGGGCGCGACGATGGAAAGCAGGCGGTCGGACATAAGTTGGGTCATGGGCAGTCCTGAGCGAGGTCGGCCTGCCGTTGAGCGATGTCCGCCCGGTCGGGAGCCAGTTGCCGGGCCGCAGCATAGGCAGCAGCGGCTTCCGGGCAAAGGTGCAGAGCGCGCCGCGCCTCGGCCAGAGTGAACCAAATTTGGGCGTCATCCGGCGCCAGCGTGGCCGCGCGCTCCAGATAGGGCCGCGCTTCACGCGGGCGGCCGGTCGCCAGCAGCGCGTAACCGTAGTCGTAGCAGGCAAGGCTCTGGTTGAGAGTGGTTTCATCACCCTTCAGCCACGGTTCAAGCACGGCAATGGCGCGTTCAAACTGTCTGGCCTGGCAGTAGGCATTGC
This sequence comes from Chloracidobacterium sp. D, assembly GCF_018304685.1. NCBI lineage: Bacteria > Pseudomonadati > Acidobacteriota > Blastocatellia > Chloracidobacteriales > Chloracidobacteriaceae > Chloracidobacterium > Chloracidobacterium sp. D. Next base: position 21,162 of record NZ_CP072634.1, read on the forward strand.
CCAGGGCGCGCGCCAGCCGGTCTTCGTGCGGAGCCAGGGCGTAGGCGCGTTCCAGGCAGGCAATGGCCTCATCCAGGCGTCCCCGCGCGCGCAGGGCATCCGACAGATTGCCCAAGGCAAAGACGTTATTCGGGTGAAAGTGAAGAATCCGGCGGTAGAGCACGAGGTCATTCTGCCAATAAGGGACGTACTGCGCCGTCAGCCAACCGTACCCTATCAGCACACCGGACATGGGCAGGAGGCTTGCCAGGGCCCTGGCTTGCGGGCTGGTGAGGCGCTCCAGCCACACCATAAAGCACCAACCGAGCAGCAGAGCAAAACCCAGTGTCGGAAGGAAAAGATAGCGGTCGTGGAGAAATTCCTGCGGACGAAAGTGGCGCAGGTTGAGCGTCGGCAACAGGGGCAGCCCAATCCAGGCCAGCAGTGTCAGTGCCAGCGGAGCGCGGCGCAGCGCCCACGCCGCGCCAATGCCCACCCCCAGCAAGCCCATCAGCGGCAACCAGAACAGGCGGTCGGTCGGGCTGGTCACGTACGTAAGTTCGTATTCAAGGCGCAAGCCGACGGGCCACACGAGCAACTGTACGTACGTCCACAGCACGAGCGGGGCCGTCAGGGCCACTGTCAGCCACGGAAGGTAGGGCGTCCCTTCAAACACACCGGGCAGCGCCAACTGGCGTGCAACAAAGTATCCGGCAAGGGCGAACGTCTGCGGCCAGAGGGCGTGCAGTGCCGCGCTGAAGCGCATCCGCCAGCTTCCAGGCCGCTGGGTCAGATGCAGCAGGAAGACCATCGGCCACCAGAACACGGCAAATTCCTTGGTGAGCAGGGCGGCGGCCAGCGCGCCGGCGGCCAGCCAGTTGCGCCCGCTGGTCAGTCCCCAAGGCCAGCCCCGCTGCCACGTGGCTGGAAGCGATGAGTCTTCGGTGCAGCCAAATCCATGGTGCGGATGCCAGCCCGCGGCCTGAAGATGAAGGCCGAGCGCCAAGGTGAAAAACAGCATCAGCAGGGCATCGGGAAAGGAAGCAATCCAGGCCACAGATTCCACATGCGTCGGGTGCAGGGCAAAGATGACCGTCGCCAGGACACGTCCGGGCCCCTTGCCCAGAAGAAGCCCACCTGCCCACCAGACTCCGCCGATGGCCGCCAGGTACAACAGCAGGGAAGTTGTATGCCAGCCCCGTGGGTCTTCGCCGAAAAATGCATAGTTGGCCGTCATCCAGACCAGGTACAGCGGCCGGTATGAGTTCGTGAGCGTATAGCCGGGCTGCCCGCTCCAGACGTGGTCGGTGAAGGCGCGGCCAATGTAGGCCCAGGAGCGGATGTGGAGGTTTTCCTCGATTTGCAGGTGGTCGTCAAAAACCCGTTCATAGTTGACCGTCGGGACATACAGCAGAATGACCGACAGCAGTATCCCCAGCAGCCACCAGTGGCTGGTCAGGGATGCCGGAAGCCACAATTCGCGCCGCTGCATGGAGATGTTCTCCGGGGATGCACCGGCCAGCTTGACCGGGGTGGATTGCGTCGCGTGCGTTGGTACGACTATACTACACGCTTGTCTGTCCGTTGCCCGTGGCCAGAGACCTTACCGCTAACGCCATCGGCGCGGCACTTGCCTACACCGCATCTGAGGACACCGCTTGAAACTCGAAATCAATCATTTGTCATCGGTCAGGAAGGAACTCATTATCGAGCTTCCGGCCGAACGTGTCACACGCAGCTTCAACCGCTTCTCCCACGAACTTGCCCGCCAGGTGCGCATTCCGGGTTTTCGTCCGGGCAAGGCCCCGGTGTCGCTGGTGCGCCAGCGTTTTCAGGCCGACATCCACGAGCGCGTGCTGGCCCAACTCGGCTCGGAGGCCATTCAGGAAGCCATTCGCGCCTCGCAGTTACAGGTGCTCGGCGAGCCGACCATCCAGGACATTCGCCTTACCGATCAGTTGCCCTTCGTACTCAAGGTTGCCGTGGATGTGTTCCCGGAGTTCACGGTCGGCCCGCTGGAAGGCCTGGAAGGCACGAAGCGGGTCGTCCCAGTGACGGACGCCGACGTGGAGCGTGTGCTGGAGCAGCTTCAGGACTCCCTGGCGACGGTAACGCCGGTGGAAGATGGGCGTCCGTCCCAGCCAGGTGATCTGGTGACGGTGGCGCTTAAGGGGTACATCCTTGAAGACGGAGCGCCTGTGCCGTCTGAGGAGCGCGCGCCGGACATCACGCTGCGGCGGGAAACGCTGGAAATCGGCGGCAAGACCACCCGGCGGGAATTTGACGAGGCGCTGCGTGGGAAGAAGGTTGGGGAACAGGTCGTCGTCGAGATTCAGTATCCACCGGCTGCGCCGGGAAGTACGGCCGAAGCGGCTCCGGCAGCAGAAGGAGTCGGCGACCTTGCCGGCAAGCGCGTCCAGTTTCATCTCACGGTTGAAAAGCTGGTTCAGAAAACACGCCCACCGCTGGATGATGCGCTGGCCCAGCGGGTAGCCGGGATGGACCTGGCCGCATTGCGGGCACGGATTCAGTCCGACCTGGAAGCCGATGTGGAGCGGCGCGCCCTGGACGCCCTGGACACCCAGTTGCTCGACCAGCTCGTGGCGCGGACGGGAGTGGAAGCCCCGGAATCGCTTGTGACACAGCAGGTCAACCGGCGGCTGGGCGAGTTCGTCGAACGCCTTCAGCAGCAGGGCATTGACCCGCGTAAGGTCAACTATGATTTCCAGAAGATGGGCGAAGCCCTGCGTCCCGGTGCGGAAACCGAGGTCAAGCGGGCGATAGTTCTGGAGCAGGTGGCCCGCGAAGCCAACGTGCAGGTGACGGAGGCCGAACTGACTGAGTATTTGTCTGAGATGGCGGCGCAGATGGGCGTAGCGCTGGAAGCCCTGCGCGCCCGCTTGACAAGGGAAGACCAGCTCGATAATGTCCGGGCTACGCTGCGAAACCGAAAAGCTTTGGTCATCGTGCGCAGTGCTGCGCGGGTCGAGACACAGACCGTTTTGCCAGCCGCTGCCCCAGCGCCGGAAGAAACGGTTTCATTCCTGTCCGAAAACCAATAGAACCATGACCAGGCCCCTGCGCCCACACGCCAGTCGCGCGTGGCGCTTATCTCAATAGCCCTCAAGGTACGGTTGCACTGCCATGATTCATCCGACAGCGGCTCTCGTTCCCATGGTCATCGAGCAGACCAGTCGCGGCGAACGCGCTTACGACATCTACTCGCGCCTGCTCAAAGACAACATCATTTTTATTGGCACGCCCATTGATGACACCGTTGCCAGTCTCGTTGTGGCGCAGCTTTTGTTTCTGGAGTCTGAAGACCCCGAACGCGACATCTCGATTTATATCAACAGCCCCGGCGGTTCGGTTACGGCCGGAATGGCCATCTACGATACAATGCAGTTCGTCAAGCCCGACATCGTGACCTTCTGTATCGGGCAGTGCGCCTCGATGGGGGCGCTGTTGCTGGCCGCCGGGACAAAGGGCAAGCGGTATGCCCTGCCCCACTCGCGTATTCTGATTCACCAGCCCTCCGGCGGCGCTCAGGGACAGGCGACAGACATCCTTATTCAGGCTGAAGAAATCAAACGTATCCGTGAACTGACTTCCAACATCCTGGCCAAGCACACCGGCAAGCCCTTTGAGGTCATTGAGGCGGATGTCGAACGCGACCGCATCATGTCGGCGACACAGGCTATGGAATACGGTATCGTGGATCAGGTATTGACATCTCGCACCTAAGCAGTTGGCTTTGATGAAAACCGCTTGCTGACCGCAAGCCAGCCCGCTGCTGACGCGCCGTGGAGCCAGCCGTGAGAGGAAGAGACGACATGTTACGCTGCTCTTTCTGTGGGAAGAGTCAGAACGAGGTCAAAAAGCTCATTGCCGGCCCGACCGTTTATATCTGCAATGAGTGCATTGACATCTGCAATGAAATCATCAACGACGACGCACGCCAGGAAGCCGTCACGCAGCGTCCCTACCTGCCGCGCCCGATTGAGGTCAAGGCATTCCTGGATGACTACGTTATCGGGCAGGATGAAACCAAGAAAAAGCTTGCGGTTGCTGTCTATCAGCACTACAAGCGGATCGACATGCTGCGTAACCGCACGGCCGGGGACGTGGAAATCTCCAAGAGCAACATCCTGCTCATCGGCCCGACGGGCACCGGCAAGACGCTTCTGGCGCAGACTTTGGCACGCATCCTAAACGTCCCGTTTGCCATCGTGGATGCCACGACGCTGACCGAAGCTGGCTACGTCGGCGAGGACGTGGAAAACATCATCCTCAAGCTACTCCAGGCGGCGAACGGCGATATTGAGCGGGCGCAGCAGGGCATCATTTACATTGACGAAGTTGACAAGATATGCCGTAAGGACGACAACCCCTCGATTACCCGCGATGTCTCCGGCGAGGGCGTTCAGCAGGCGCTGCTCAAGATTCTCGAAGGGACGATTGCCAGCGTGCCGCCACAAGGCGGACGCAAGCATCCTCACCAGGAATTCTACCCGGTGGACACCACCAACATGCTGTTCATCTGCGGTGGGGCGTTCTGCGGACTTGAACGTATCATCGAGCGGCGTATCGGCAAGAAAGCCCTTGGTTTCAATGCCAAGATTGACCGGCGTCCGGCCTCGAAAACGGAAGGTATCTACAGCCAGGTACAGCCGGAAGACCTCATCAAGTATGGTCTCATCCCGGAGTTTGTCGGACGGCTTCCCGTCATCGGTACGCTCCACGAACTCGATGAAGAAGCGCTCATTGACATTCTGACCAAGCCCAAGAACGCCATCATCAAGCAGTACCAGCGACAGTTCGAGTGGGACAACGTCCGGTTGCGGTTTACCGATGATGCCCTGCGTGCCATTGCCCGCATGGCGCATCAGCGCAAAGTGGGCGCACGCGGGTTGCGGATGATTCTGGAAGAATTGATGCTGGATGCGATGTACTTCCTGCCGAGCCAGAAGCGCATCCGTGAGTTTACCGTGACCCGTGAAATGGTCGAAGACCGGCGTGTTCACCTGCCGCTCCCGGAGAAGGCAGCGTGAGAGACAGCAGCCAACCTGCCCTCTCCGGTATCCATTGGCGCCACAGCGGTTGGCCAGCCTCCTGCTAGGAATAACCTGTAGAGTTTTGCATGGACGAGTTCCACGACAGTCTGCCCGACAATGTGGCGCGTTTTCCGACGGTGCCAGTGCGTGATGTGGTCGTGTTTCCCCACACGACTATCCGCTTCAAAATTGGGCGCAAGCCGTCGGTGCTGGCGCTGAACGCCGCCCTTCAGCGCGACCGCCTGATCTTTCTGGTCACGCAGCACGACCCGACCCTTGAAGAACCCATGCCGGAGCAGGTGCACCGGGTTGGTACGGTGGCCCGTATCACGCACCACCTCCAACTGGCGGATGGCAACATCAAGGTTCAGTTTGAAGGCCTCGAACGTGGGCAGGCCATTCGTTTTGGGGAAGTCCAGGGCTGCTGGATGGCCATGGTCAAGCGCTTCCCGGTTGACCGGGAACAAAGCCCCCGGATCGCCGCCCTGGTCGGAAAGCTCACGGGTCTCATTGACCAGTATGTACGGCAAAGCCCGGACAACCCGGAAAACCTGCATGCGGACCTCCGCATCGAGGACCCGGCCCGCCTGGCCGACAGTGTGGCGAGCCATCTGAAAATTTCGGTCGAGGAAAAGCAGAAGCTGCTGGAAACCGTCGCCCTGTCTGACCGTCTGCTGCGCCTCGTGGACATTTTTGACATCGAGCTGGAAAAACTTCAGGTGGACCGGATCATTCAGGGGCGCGTCAAAAAGCAGATGGAGCGGTCGCACCGGGAGTTTTACCTCAGCGAAAAAATCAAGGCCATCCACAAGGAGCTGGGACGCAAGGACGAGCGTTCGGAGTTTGAAGAACTCAAACGGCGCGTCGAAGCTGCCAACCTGCCGGCGGACGCCCACGAAAAAGCCATGAGCGAGTTGCGCCGCCTCGAACAGATGCCGCTGATGTCAGCCGAAGCTGCCGTGTCGCGCAATTATGTGGAATGGCTCATCAGCGTGCCTTGGCACGAGCGTTCGGAAGAAAACCGCGACTTGCAGGCGGCGCAGCAAATTCTGGATGCCGACCACTACGGGCTGGAAAAAATCAAGGACCGCATTCTGGAGTTCCTTGCGGTGCGCCAACTCGTCAACCGTCCGCCGGGCTCCATTCTCTGCTTCGTTGGCCCGCCGGGCGTCGGCAAGACGAGTCTGGGCAAATCCATTGCCCGGGCCACGGGACGGAAGTTCGTGCGGTTGAGTCTGGGCGGCGTGCGGGACGAGGCCGAGATTCGTGGCCACCGGCGTACCTACATCGGCTCGCTGCCCGGCCAGATCATCCAGATGATGAAAAAGGCCGGGACGATCAACCCGCTGATGCTGCTTGACGAAGTGGACAAACTCACCGCCGACCACTACCGGGGCGACCCGGCGGCGGCGTTGCTGGAAGTGCTCGACCCGGAGCAGAACGATACCTTCCGCGACCACTATCTGGACGTGGAGTACGACCTGTCACAGGTGATGTTCATTGCCACGGCCAACGTCCTGCATACAATTCCACCGGCGCTCCGCGACCGCCTGGAAATCATCCGTCTGTCGGGCTACACCGAGCGGGAAAAGCTCGAAATTGCACGGCGGCACCTGATTCCGAAGCAGCGCGAAAAACACGGCCTGCGGGAAACCCAGATTGACTTCACGGAAGACGCGCTGGTGTCGATCATCCAGAACTACACGCGGGAAGCCGGCATGCGGAACATGGAGCGGGACGTGGCCACCATCTGTCGCAAGGTGGCGCGGAAGCTCCTGCTGACACCCGAAAGTGAGCGTGCGGACTACCGGGCCACCATCCGGGCGGCCGACCTGCCGGAGTACCTCGGCCCCATACGCTATCAGCCCGCCCGCCTGAAGGAGCGCAGCGAAGTCGGCATGGCCACGGGGCTGGCCTGGACGGAAGTCGGCGGCGAAGTGCTCTTCGTGGAAACCACCCTGCTGCCGGGGCGCGGCCAGATCATTCTCACCGGCAAGCTTGGGGATGTGATGCAGGAATCGGCGCGGGCGGCGATGACGTACGTGCGGGCGCGGGCGACCGAACTGGGCATTGCGCCGGATTTTTACCGCCGGCAGGACATTCACATCCACGTACCGGAAGGCGCCATTCCCAAGGACGGCCCCTCGGCCGGCATCACCATGGCGACGGCGCTGGTGTCGGCCCTCACCGGGATTCCCGTCCGGCAGGACGTGGCCATGACCGGTGAGATCACCCTGCGGGGCAAGGTTCTGCCGATTGGCGGACTCAAGGAAAAGCTGCTGGCAGCGCTGCGCCTTGGCGTCCGTACGGTGCTCGTGCCCAGGGACAACGAAAAGGACATGGCCGAAATCCCGGATGAAGTTCGGGAAGCCCTTGACATCCACTTCGTGGAACAGATGGAACAGGTGCTGTCCGTGGCGTTGGTCGAGTTGCCGGGTGCCCGTCTGGTGGATGACAAAAACCTGCCGGACAAGACCCTGGCGGATGAACTGCCACCCATCTGGAACACGGATGTCACGGACCACCTGTCATCGGTGCCGGTCGAATGAAGGTCGTTGCGGCGACGTTTTTGAAAAGCGCGACGGCGGCGGCGGAGTACCCACCTCCGACTTTGCCTGAAGTCGCGTTTCTGGGGCGGTCGAACGTCGGCAAGTCAAGCCTCATCAACTCGCTGCTGGGGATGCGTGGGTTGGCCCGGACCAGCCAGACGCCCGGCCGGACACAACTCATCAACTTTTTTGAAATCAACCGCGAACTTCGCTTTGTGGACTTACCGGGATATGGTTATGCGCGTGTACCACAAGCTGTCCGTGAACGCTGGCGACCCATGATTGAGGGCTACCTGAACCGCCGCTCCGCCTTGGCCTTGTGCGTGCTCATCGTGGATGCCCGCCTGGAACCCCAACCGCTGGACCTGACGATGTATGAGTGGCTGGCTGCGATGTCGCGTCGTTTCTGTGTCGTGGCCACCAAGGCCGACAAGCTTTCCCGATCCCAGTTGCTGTCCAGGTTATCGGCTTTGCGCGCCGTTTATGGTCCGGGCGTGTTGCCCTACTCTGCGCTGACCCGCGCCGGTGCGGAGCAGGTCTGGGAGGTCATCCACGCCGCCATCGCCGCCTGGAAGCCCCGCCGCAACTCCCTGGAACCTGAAACTGAAAGCTGAACCGGTCTGAACGCGACCGATTGCTGAAAGCCCATAATCCAGAAAACCGATACGGCTGCACATCGGATGCCTTGAATCCATCCTCACCATCATGACATCTGCCATGGAAGAAATGCTGGAACCGGCTGAATCTGTCGCCGTCGGGAATGGGGAATCCCCCCCATCCGCAAACGGCTTTTACGATATTGCGACACTCCGGGACATGCCGCTGTCCGACCTGGTGCGGATTGCCCAGGAACTGGAAGTCCCCGGTGCGGGCAGCCTGCGCAAGCAGGAACTGGTGTTCAAAATCCTGCAGGCCCAAACTGAACGGTCAGGCCTCATTTTCTCGGAAGGCGTCCTGGAGTGCCTGCCCGATGGGTTCGGCTTTTTGCGCGCCCCGGACTACAACTACCTGCCCGGCCCGGACGACATTTACGTGTCGCCGTCACAGATTCGGAAGTTCGATCTGCGCACCGGGGACACCATTTCCGGGCAAATCCGGCCGCCCAAGGAAGGCGAGCGGTACTTCGCGCTCATCAAGGTCGAGGCCATCAACTTCGAGCCGCCCGATCTGCGCCGGGAGCGGGTACACTTTGACAACCTGACGCCGCTCTATCCCAACAAGCGCCTGCGGATGGAGAGCACGCCGGAAAATCTCTCCGGGCGCGTGCTCGACCTGGTGACGCCGATTGGCCGCGGGCAGCGGGGGTTGATCGTCGCACCGCCCCGGACGGGCAAAACGATGCTGCTCCAATCCATTGCGAATTCCATCACACGCAATCACCCGGAGGTCATGCTCATCGTGCTGCTCATTGACGAGCGGCCCGAAGAAGTGACCGACATGCAGCGCAGCGTCCAGGGTGAAGTGGTGAGTTCGACCTTTGATGAACCGCCGACGCGCCACGTCCAGGTGGCGGACATGGTGATCGAAAAGGCCAAGCGGCTCGTCGAGCACGGGCGGGACGTTGTCATTCTGCTGGACTCGATCACGCGCCTGGCCCGGGCGCACAACGCCACTGTGCCGCCTTCCGGCAAGATTCTCTCCGGCGGTGTGGATGCCAACGCCCTGCAAAAGCCAAAGCGGTTCTTCGGCGCAGCCCGCAACCTCGAAGAAGGCGGCAGCCTGACCATCATTGCAACGGCCCTCATTGACACCGGCTCCCGGATGGACGACGTGATCTTCGAGGAGTTCAAAGGCACGGGCAACATGGAAATTCACCTCGACCGGAAGCTCATCGAGAAGCGCATCTTCCCGGCCGTGGACATCAACAAGTCCGGCACCCGCAAGGAAGAACTGCTCGTCCCGAAGGAAGACCTGAACCGGATTTTCGTACTGCGGCGCGTGCTGAGTCCGCTGTCAAGCGTCGAGTCCATGGAGCTGATGCTGAGCCATCTGGAGCGAACGAAGACCAACGCCGAATTTCTGGCTTCGATGAATGCCTAGTCCCTGCAGCCCATTCATCCATGGACATTGTCTTTGCTGTTTCTGAGCTTGCGCCGCACTCGAAAACCGGCGGCCTGGCCGATGTAGCCGCCGCCCTGCCCAAGGCTCTGGCCGCAACGGGTCTGACCGTGCGCGTGGTGACGCCGCGCTATGGTTTCATCACGGCTGGCGAGTATGTCGGCGACCTGCCGGTGCCCTTTGGTTTCGGGGTGCAAACCGCCCACGTGTTCCGGGAGCGCCGGCACGGAGTGGAGATATTTCTGATTGACGCCCCGGCGTATTTTCATCGCGGACGCAAGTTGTACGGCGAGCCGGATGACCCCCGGCGCTTTGCCTTTTTCAGCCGGGCCGTCATCGAGTTGACGCGCTGGTTTGGCAAGCCGCCGGATGTCATCCACGGCAACGACTGGATGACGGGGCTGATTCCGGTCTATCTGCGTACGACCCTGCGTGGCGATCCGTTTTTTGCCCGGACGGCAACCATCACCAGCATCCACAACCTGGCGTTTCAGGGCTTTTTTGATTTGAACGACTTGGCCTACTTTGGCCTGCCCGGCGATTTGCGCCAGGGGCCCGACGGGCTGGAGTTCAGTGGCGCCGGAAGCATGCTCAAGGGCGCCATTTTGGCTTCGGACGCCCTGACGACCGTCAGCGAGCGGTATGCCCAGGAAATCCAGACACCAGAGTACGGCTTCCGCATGGACGGTCTGCTGCGGCTGCGGCGACACGATCTGGTGGGCATCCTCAATGGCGTGGATTACGACGAATGGAATCCAGCTACTGACCCACACATCGCTGCCAACTACACACCAGAAGACCTTGGCGGAAAACGCCTGTGCAAAGCCGACCTGCTGGCGCGCTTCGGCATGCCGGTCGAGCTGGACCGTCCGGCCATTGTCATCGTCTCCCGGTTGAGCGACCAGAAAGGACTGGACCTGGTACGGGATGTCGCGTGGCGCATTCTGCACAGCGGGGCCTACTTTCTGCTGCTCGGTTCGGGCGATCCGCGCTACGAGGTCTTCTTTCAACACCTGCGTGACACCGCTCCCCGGCGCGTGGCCGTTTACTTTGGGCTGAATGAGCCACTGGCGCACCAGATGGAAGCCGGGGGCGATATGTTTCTTATGCCCTCAGCCTATGAACCCTGCGGGCTGAATCAGATTTACAGCCTCAAGTATGGCACCGTGCCGATTGTACGGGCCACCGGCGGGCTGGATGACACCATTCAGGACTTCGACCGGATAACCGGCACAGGCAACGGGTTGAAGTTCCGGGCCTACCATGCCAACCGCCTGATGGAGAAAATCTACGAAGGACTGCTGCTGTATCGTCAGCCGCACGTGTGGCGCATGCTTCAGCAGAACGGCATGCGGGCGGATTTTTCCTGGGCCCGGGCAGCGCGGAAGTACCGCGCCGTCTATGAGCGCGTCTGCGCCCTGTGAGTGTGCCTGTGAGTGTGTAAGCCAGGGTGGTGCATGTGGCGTGTCGGCATCCCATTGTCATCATTGGCGGGTTTCTCGTGGACTGGACGGCCTACCAGCCGCTGGCCACGACATTGGAAACGGCCTGCCGCGTCCCGGTCGCCATTGTGCCCCTGACCCAGGCCAGTTGGCTCTATGCCTCGGTAACGGGCAGTTACCGCTCCCTTCTGGAACTGACGCAAACCACGGTTGAAAAAGCCTGCCGCGAACATGCGGCCGGGCGGCTCAACTTTGTCACCCACAGTGCCGGCGGCATCGTGGCGCGTCTGTATCTGGGCGATGAGAACTACGATGGCATTGCCTACCGCGGCCACCGGCGGACGGCTACGCTCATCACCCTGGGCTGTCCGCACACCAGTCTGCTTTCCTGGACGCGCCGCACCATGGATTTCGTCAACAGTTGCTATCCGGGCGCGTTCTACCGGACAGTGCAGTATGTGGCCGTCATCGGCCGCGCCATTCGCGGAGCTTTTCCCGGTACGCTGGCCGAAATGGCAGCCTATCAGAGCTACCGGCTGGTGTGCGGCGATGGCACGGTGTGGGGCGATGGCGTCGTCCCGGTCGAAAGTGGACAGTTGGACGGGGCGACGAACTACGTCTGCGAAGGCATCCAGCACGTGCCCAACCGGGCCGATGCGGACTGGTATGACGCCGTGCTCGCCCGGTGGGTCCGGCATCTGGAGTAAGTCCGGCATGCAAGGGAAATCATAGCTTATGAACAAGTGGCAGCTCTTCATTGCCGGGGAGTTTCGTCCGGGAGGCCGGCGGGAGTGCTTTCCTGATTATCATCCGGCAACCGGCGCGGTGACGGCAGAGGTGGCACTGGCAACACCGGACGATTGCGATGCCGCCGTTACGGCCGCCAAACAGGCTCTTTCTGCCTGGCGGCGTTTTCCGGTCGCCGAGCGGGCGCGGTTGCTGCGGCGCGTTGCCGAGGGGATCGAAGCGCGCAGCGCGGAGTTTTTGCAGGCTGAGGTCGCCGATACCGGCAAGCCCTGTGCGCTGGCGCGTACCCTGGACATCCCGCGTGGAGCGGCAAACTTCCGCATCTTTGCCGATCTGGCCGCCGGGTTGGCCACGGAATGCTTTGAAACGGCGACGGACGACGGCGCCGGGGCGCTCAACTACGGCCTGCGGCGGCCATTGGGCGTGGTGGGCGTCATTTGTCCGTGGAATCTGCCCCTGCTGCTGCTGACGTGGAAAATCGCACCGGCCCTGGTGATGGGCAATACGGTGGTCGTCAAGCCCTCGGAGGAAACACCGGCGACGGCGACGCTGCTGGGCGAGGTCATGACGGCGGCCGGTGTGCCGCCGGGCGTCTATAACGTCGTCCATGGCTTTGGCCCGGGAAGCGTCGGGGAATGGCTGGTGGCGCACCCGGATGTCGCTGCCATTACCTTCACCGGTGAAACCCGTACCGGACAGGCCATCATGCGGACGGCAGCCGCCCGGACGAAGCGCCTTTCGTTCGAGTTGGGCGGGAAAAATGCCGCCATCGTCTTTGCCGATGCCGATTTTGACCGCGCCGTGGCCGGCGTGGCGCGGTCGAGTTTTCTCAACGGCGGGCAGGTGTGTCTCTGTTCGGAGCGGGTGTATGTCGAGCGTCCGGTGTTTGAGCGTTTTGTTGAAGCCCTGGCGCTGGCCGCCCGACAGCTTCGGCCCGGGCCGCCTGAAGACGAGACCACGACGCTGGGCCCGTTGATTTCAGCAGCGCACCGGGAAAAGGTGCTTGGCTATTATGCGGCGGCGCGGGCGGCCGGGGCTGAAATCCACGCCGGGGGCGGCTGTCCGGCGCTTCCAGCGCCATACGATCAGGGTTACTTCGTCGAACCAACGGTCTGGACGGGCCTGCCGGAAGACACTCCCTGCATTGTCGAGGAAATTTTTGGCCCCGTCTGCCATGTCGCGCCTTTCGATACGGAGGAAGAAGCGGTAGCGCTGGCCAACGCCGGTGACTACGGCCTGTGCGCGGCGCTCTGGACGCGCGACCTGGCGCGCGCCCACCGGGTGGCGCACGCGCTCGACGTAGGTGTGGTGTGGATCAATAGCTGGTTTTTGCGCGACCTGCGGACGCCTTTCGGGGGCATGAAACTGAGCGGCATCGGACGTGAGGGCGGCCGCCACTCGCTCGAATTCTACTCGGAAATCAAAAATGTCTGCGTCAAGCTCTGAATGTCCGGCGTTGTGCGCCGCAAGTGCCAACAGGAGGTCGTGAAACGGTGAGTGAAAGGGCACAGGCTGCGTCTTGTCCAGTCGAACCCAAAACCGATGTTCAGCGTGAGGCGTTTGCCCGGACTCATGCGCGCCGCCGCAACGAGTGGAAACGCTTTTGGAAGGCTGGGGTAAAAGCCTTTGAGGCAGGCGATTACGAAAAAGCGCGGTTTCTTTTTTCTGACGCCGTACGCGAGGCGCGTCGCTTCGGTGAAACCGACCCGCGCTTTGCCACCTGTCTCAACAACCTGGCGATGACCTTCGATATGCTGGGGGAAACGGCGCAGGCCGAGGCCATTTATCGCCGGGCCATCGAAGCCGACGCCAAGGCACTCGAAATTCAGTACGGCGGCTTCGTCACCAGCCTCACCAACCTGGCGCAGATGCTGGCTGACGAAGACCGCATCGCCGAGGCCGTCCAGCTTTATGACCGCGCCATTGCTTTTCTGGAAGCGCTTCATGGCCACGACACGCTGCACATTGCGCCCCTGCTCAGCGAAATGGCGCGGATGTGCGACCAGGATGGCGACTACGCCCAGGCGGAAGCCGCCCTGCGGCGGGCGCTGGCCATTCGTGAGCACGCGCATGGGCCCGACGATCTCTCCGTGGCGGTTACGCTCAACAACCTGGCTGTCTCCTGTGATTTACGCGGCAAGTACGACGAAGCCCAGGCGCTGCTGGAACGGGCGCTGGACATCTTCGAGCGCCGTCTGGGGGAAAACCACCCGAAGGTCGCCGAAACACTCAAGAATCTTGGCGTGCTCCACGACCGGCAGGGGCGCCGCCTGCAAGCCGAAGCCTGTTTTGCACGGGCGCGTTCGATTCTTGAGCCTGACAGCCGGAGTTAGTTTGCTGGACCGGTTCCGGCTGCCGTTGGGTTGGGCGTCTGGTCACAGTCAGATGGTGGGGCCGGACTCTAGCTTGCCGTATAGTACGCGATAGTGTATAATAATGCTCTTGGAAAGCACTATAAGCACAGGCAAGGCGGCAAAACTCCTTGGTGTCTCGGTCAAGACGTTGCAGCGTTGGGAACGCGAAGGAAGGCTGATTCCGGTGGCCCGAACGGACAGCAACCGCCGCCTCTACACTGAGACGCAGATCCGTGAGTTCATCGGTTTGCGGCAGGCCAACCATGCGCCAACAAAGCTTGTCGCCTACTGTCGGGTATCGAGTGCGGCGCAGAAGCCGGACCTGGCGAATCAGCGCAAAGTGCTGGAAGAGTTCGTGGTGGCGAAGGTATTGGCGGGGGTCGGGTTTATCGGGGAAGTGGGCGGCGGGCTGGACTTCAGGCGCAAGCGGTTTCTGGCCCTTATGGACGAGATCGGGCGACGGGAAGTCAGGATGCTGATCCTCGCTCACCGGGACCGCCTCACCCGTTTCGGCTTTGAGTGGTTCGAACATGACGCCCAAACCCATGGCTGCGAAGTGCTGGTCCTCAACCAGGAACGGCTGTCTCCCGAACAGGAAATGGTGCAAGACTTGATGACCATCGTGCGCTGTTTTTCGTCCCGGCTGTACGGTTTGAGGAACTATCGAAAGAAGTTGAATGAAGCGCTGAAACAGGATGTAAATGACGTCAAAAAGGCCCAACAATGCAACTGACCCACAAGATCGCTCTTTGTCCGACTCCTGAGCAGGTGGACTGCTTCAAGCGCGCCTGCGGCACGGCGCGGCGTGTTTGGAACTGGGCGCTCAATGAGTGGAACAGGCAATACGCAGCAGGCGGCAGGCCAAACGCCATGGCGCTCAAAAAACAGTTCAACGCCATCAAGTACACCGACCCGCAGTGGCTCGATGAGAACGGTCGGCCTTGGTTGCAAGACATTCACCGGGATGCCCACGCCCAGCCGTTCAGGAATCCCGCCAAAGCCTGGGAACGGTTCTTCGCCGACCTCAAGGAGGGCAAAGAAGCGCACGAGCCACGGCTCAAGAAAAAGGGCCGTTGCCGCGACAGCTTTTACGTAGCCAACGACAAGTTCCGTCTGGTCGGTAAGACGATCCGCCTACCCAGGATCGGCGAAGTCGCCATGACCGAGGAACTGCGCTTCGCGGGCAGGATTTTGGGCGCAACGGTTTCTCGCACCGCGGATCGTTGGTTTGTGGCAATACAGGTCGAGGTGCCTGATGCGCAATTTTATCGGCGTCGCACGTCGCACGAGGTCAACGGCATCGACCTGGGCATCAAGGCTGCCGCAACGATCTCCAGCGGTGAAGTCATCGAGGCGCCAAAGCCGCTCAAAGCAGCGCTGCGCCGTCTGGAAATCCGTAGCCGACGTCTCAGCCGCAAGCTGGAAGCCGCCAGGAAGGCAGCCGGATTTGAACGCCATGCCCGCCTGCCTGAAGGAACGCGCCTGCCGGTATCGAACAACCGGCAGAAGTCCGCTGCGATATTGGCAAGGCTCTATGCCCGCATGGCCAATATCCGAGCGGATTTCACCCACAAGCTCACGACTCGACTCTGCCGCGAAAACCAAGCGTTAGTGATCGAGGATTTAAACGTCAAAGGGATGCTGCAGAACGAGAAACTCGCCCGCGCCATCTCTGACGTGGGTTTTGGGATGTTGCGCTCGCAGTTGGAATACAAGGCCCGGCGCTACGGTACTCAGCTTACCATCGCTGATCGCTGGTATCCAGGCAGCCGACTGTGCTCCATCTGTGGCTGGAAGAACGAGGCGCTGACATTGAGAGATCGAACATGGGTGTGTGCTCAATGTGGTGCGCACCATGACCGTGACCTCAATGCGGCGCTGAACCTGAAACGGCTGGCAACCGAAACTGCCCTACCCGTGGCGAGTCCGTCCAGCAATGGCGGCGCTGCGGCGGGGACCGTCCCCGCCGTAGTCGGGAAAGTCACGCCTGTCAGATACGACGGTGGTCAACAGGACACGTCGGGGCAGGAAGAGAACCGTGCGCACTTTTGCGCACATTCTTGATAGCAGAACTGTGGCTGACCGGAACGGCCAATGAGACCGTTCGGGTGGCCATGGTCTCCGCTGCGGCCTCACCGGCTGGGGCGTTGCCGGCCAGGGTGGCACCGGCGTTGGCAGGAAAAACCTTCATCTATGTTTCGTACACCCGAAGCACCGATTTCGAGTCGGCCTATCGTCATCCGATGAGTGAGATTGGGGACCTGGCCGACCTCGACTTTCAGCCCACACACTTCGAGTGTGAACTGGATAGTGATGACAGGTTTCTTTTCACCCGGGAATACCTCAAGGCGATTCACTTCGTTCACCGCCAGCATCGGACCTTGCGGTCCATCGAGTTTGGCCCATTGGTTGAGGCTGGGTCGGTCGGAATGCCTGCTTCAGATGACGTGTCCGGGCAATCAGGTAAGCTGCCCCCATGGGTGATTATTTATCCCGGAGCCAGGCTTTTGGCCAAAGCTGTGGATGCCAGGAAAACCTCCGGCACCCTCATTCTGGCCAGCGATCAGAGTCAGGAGCAGGTGTATGCGTTTTACAACCAGCAACTCAAGGAACAGTACCGGGGTTTTGGACTTGAACGGAGCAGTTGGTCGCAGGGTGTGGAGTTTTCGACGGCGGATTGGACGAACGGCACGGACAAGCTGCTCAGTGTCATCACCTTGCAGGACAAATCGCCCCAGACGGTGGTGCTGTTGCGGTACAAAGGGGAAGCCCCCAGAATCGTCAAGCCACAGCGCCGCCACCCGGCACACCCGCCAATACGCCGCTCCTGACCTACCCGTGGGTGCTTAGGAGTGATATGCAAACGCCTGTGCCGTCTGGTTGTCTCCGGTCAGATGGCTAGGGGGGAAGTAGAGTGGGGGGCACCGGGAGGGTGCCCTGTTCACCTGAGCTGACCAAAGCCGGACGCTGTTTTGGAAAATTACGGCCGTGTCCCAACCAGCGAAAACTGCACTGCGTGAGCCATCAGCACCGCTCATCCACATCGTGGATGATGACGACACGGTGCGGCGGTTGTTGACCATCCTGATGGAAAAAGAAGGTTTCCGGGTTGTGGCGCACCGCGACGGCCTCACGGCCCTGGAGCAGTCCCCGGCCCTTCAGCCGGACCTGGTGCTGCTCGATGTCGCCATGCCGGGGATGGATGGCATTACGCTCTGCCGCCATTTGCGCCAGCTTGACTCTTACCGACAGGTGCCCATTTTGATGCTCACAGGGCTGTCTGACGATGGCACCGTGGCGGCTGCTTACGCTGCCGGAGCCACGGACTACATTCCCAAACCCGTGCAGCCGGAGGTGCTCAGGCACAAGGTGAGCTACCTTCTCCACAGCCACCACATTGCGCGGCAACTTCGGGAAACCGAAAACAAACTGCGTTCGATCGTGCAGTATGCCAATGATGCCATTCTCGTGCTGGACGCGGCTTTGCACGTTCTGGAACTCAACCCGAAAGCCGAGGTGCTGCTGGGAGCCGGTGTGGTTGGGAAAGTGATCGGGGAGCTTCTCGATACCGAAGAATCCCTGGATACCCTCCTGCCACACATCACCCAGACCGGGAAGGTCATCGAAGCCAAAGTCAGAAACCGGGATGGCAGGACAGCCTTGGTTGAACTGACCAGCAGCGATTTTTACCTCGGCACGCATCGGCGCTACGTTCTCATTCTGCGCAACATCACCGGGCGCAAGCCTTCCGAAAAAACTTTGGAAGCTCCCAGCGACCTGCCGGACTCCCTGACGGCTGTGCCATCACAGGGCCGTGGCCCCTCTGAACAAGAGCCGGAGACATCCGACATTCTGGATGCTTTGCCTCTGGGACTCGCCCGGTTGAACCGCCGTGGACAGATCATCTTTGTCAACCGGCACCTGGCAGACCTGCTCGGCGAACGGCCATCCCGCTGTCTGGGGACTTCCGGGCGACGCTATGTGAGCCGCCTGAGTTGGGAGGGGTATGGGCCGGCCCTGCGCCGGTTTTTGTCCCAACGGCCGCTTTCCAGCACGGCTGGTGAGCCAGTCGTGCTCACGCAGAGCGTGGTTCTCAGAAAAGCTGATGGGTGTTTCTTCCCGGTCATCCTTTCCCTGATGCCTGTCCTTGGCAGGGATGAATGGCTTGCCTTGGTTGAAGACCGCACACGTCACCAGAAGCTCGAAGAAAGGCTCCAGCGCCTCAATGAAGAATGGGTCGTGGCTGTGAATGCCCTTTCAGACATGATTCTGCTCGAAGACAGAGCGGGGCGGATTCGGCGCTGCAACCGTGCTGTGGCGGAGTTTCTCAACCGTCCTCACTCGACCATCATTGGACAATCCTCAGCCGCACTGTTCTGGGGGGCAACGGAAGGGTCATTGGCGACCTGCGTCCAACATCCGGCAGCGTTCCAGTTTCCCACCAGCGACCGCTGGTTTCGGATGAATAGCTACTGGATTAACCAGGAGCGCGGGATTGGAACCGGTTGGGTGCATATCATCACGGACATCACTTCCCAGCGGCGCAGCGAACTGGAACGGGGCAAGCTGATCCGGGCCATCGAGCAGGTCGGAGAGGCGGTCGTGACCTTCGACCGGCACGGCCGGGTCCAGTTCTGCAATCCGGCTTTCGAGCAGCTCACCGGAATGCGGAGCTGGGAGGCCATCGGTCATTCATTCAACCGGTTGGGCTTTGGACCGGTTGACCCGGCCGTTCGCCGGGACATCCTGCGCCATCTTGTCCGTGGAAAGGGCTGGTGCGGGCGCTACCTGGCACGCCGCCGCGACGGGAGTACCTATCCGCAGCAGGCGACCATTTCACCGGTGCGCGATGCCCAAGGGCAGTTGCAGAACGTGGTCGTGGTGTGTCGGGACGTCACCGAGCAACTCCGCTACGAAGCCATCGCTGAAGCCGTGAACGTAATGGAGAACGCGAGCCACATTTTTTCTGCCATCCGCCACGAGATGGGTAATCCCATCAACTCCATCAAAACGGCACTCACCGTTCTGCGGCAGGCACAACCGCTGTCTTCCGAGGCTGTCACTACCTATGTCGAGCGATGCCTGTCAGAAATCGGGCGCGTGGAATATCTGCTGCGCGCCCTGCGCTCTTTCAGCCTGTACGAAACGCCCGAACTCCAAGCCCAGCCGCTGCTGCCTTTTCTGGAGCGCTTCTGCGCCCTTGTCAAGGATGACCTGGCCGCGCAGGGAGTGGATTTTCAACCCTGCCTCGCCTCCGACCTGGGATGGGTCAACTTCGATGCGCGGGCGCTGCATCAAGCCCTGATGAACCTCATCTCGAACGCTGTGGATGCCTTGTCATCAGTGCCGGAGCCGCAGGTTATCCTGACGGCCCGGTGCCATCGTCGGCTGATCGTCATTGAAGTACGCGACAACGGGCCGGGCATCGCGCCAAAACACCGCGACCACATCTTCAAACCGTTTTACACCACCAAGCCCCAGGGAACGGGACTTGGGTTGGTCATTGCCCGGAAGTTGCTTTCCAAAATGCGGGGAACCGTCGAGCTTCAGTCGCCGCCCACGGGAGGCTGTGTGGCCATCGTCACCCTGGAAGCTCTGCACGAAAATGATGCCTGACCGGACACAGGGCAGATCGGCTTTCGGTCGGCGGGCGGATGTGGTTTGCTAAATCAAACATCCTGTGGACTTTGCCTGACAGAAAGCAGCCATGAGAAAGCTTTTCATTACCGGAGCAAGTGGTTTTGTCGGACAGGCGCTGTTGCCGGCGCTCAAGCTGGAAGGGTATGACATTGCGGCTTTGTCACGAAAGGTGCGTGATACATCGAGTGGCGTCCGCTGGGTGCTCGGGGACCCGGTGACGGTGGATGACTGGCAACGGGAAGTGGATGGCGCTTTTGGCCTCATCAATCTGGCCGGAGAACCCATCATCGGGAAGCGGTGGACGCCGGAGCAGAAACAAGCGCTGCGCGACAGCCGCGTGGTAACAACCCAGAATCTGGTTACAGCCATTGCCCAGGCCAAGCAAAAGCCGTCGGTTCTTGTGTCAGCTTCGGCCATCGGGCTGTATCCCAAAAATGAGGAAACCGAACTCGATGAAACCAGCCGCCCGGCCGACGACTTTCTGGGGAAGCTCTGCCAGGAGTGGGAAGATGCAGCCAAGGTCGCCGAGGTTCACGGTGTCCGTACGGTGCTGCTGCGGATCGGGGTCGTTCTGGGGCGCAACGGCGGCGCGCTGGAGCGGATGTTGCCCATCTTCAAATGGGGGTTGGGTGGGCCGTTGGGTAGCGGCAACCAGTGGTTTTCCTGGATTCACATTGCCGATGTGGTCGGCCTCATCCTGTGGGCGCTGGCGTCCGGGCAGGTGCGGGGTCCCGTCAATGCTGTGGCGCCGAATCCGGTGCGGATGAAGGACTTTGCTTCAACGCTTGGAAAGGTTTTGAACCGTCCGGCCTTTCTGCCAGCGCCGTCCTTTGCACTCAATCTCGTCCTTGGCGAATCGGCTCAGGTGATACTCGATGGGCAGCGTGTTCTGCCCAAAGCTGCCCTGCAACAGGGCTACACCTTTCGTTTTCCAGAGCTGGAAGCCGCCCTGCGTGACCTGACGACCTGACTGGATTTGGCCGACTACTACCCGGTCAAGCGGGTTTTGGCTGTTTCTCGTGCTGTCCGTTGTGCGGCAGTCCGCTGGGTGGTCGCCGGCCGTGACTGCTGTGCGTGGGGATTGCCCCGACGGACGACGACCACTGTCATGTCGTCTGCCTGTTCGGCTTCGCCCATGTGCCGCCGGACATCCGAGATGATAGCTGTGCACAGGTCGTGGGCGCTCTGCTGGTCAGCCTTCTGCTCCATGAAGTCGTCAATCAAATCCCGCAGCGCCTCGTAGCCATAGGGAGACCCGTATTCGTTCAGGGCTTCGATGATCCCATCGCTGGCGAGCACAAGAAACTCCTGCCCTTCGATGTAGAGCTGCCCACCCTGGTATTCATCGTAGGTTGCCCGGCGCAGGCTCCCCAAGGGGAGTCCACGAACGTCAAGTAATTCGACGTAAGGACGCTCGCGGCTGGCATAGTGCCAGCGCCCCACTACGGGAAAGCCGGCGTTGGCGACCGTGAAGCTGCCGGTGGCCAGATCGAGCTGCGCATAAACTGCCGCTACAAACATGCGGACGCGCTTCATGTCCGGGTAGAGCAGCTCGTTGAGCCGGGTGAGCATGGCGGCGCAGCCCAGTTCGTTTTCTTCCGCCTCGCTCCGAAAGGCGGTAAGCGCCACGGCGGTAAACACGGCACCGGAGACACTTTTGCCGGATACATCGCCGGCAAAGATACCCAGCTTGCCATCCGGCCCGAGGAAGAAATCATAGAAGTCACCACCGACTTCCCGTGCCGGCACGCTCAGGGCGGCAATGTCCCAGCCGTCGAGCCGAGGGGGTTCGGGTGGAAGAAATGACATTTGAATCTGGGTCGCCAGGGCAAGCTGCCGCGCGTGCCGCTGCTCCTCAAGGAAGTGGTCAAGTGGGATGGGTTGTCGGTCGCGCTCACTTTCAGGTGGACGCCAAGCGAGGGCGGTGGCCGCAAAGGGCAGTCCCACCAGCAGGGTGGGAACCCAGGGCGAGAGGCCAAGCATGGGCAGTGTGGCCGCAACAATCGCCAGGCTCGTTGCCTGATACACCCACACGGCGCAGAGTGTCGCCCACAGGCCAAACCGCTCAAGCGTCGCCACCAGAACGAGCGCCAATACGGCCTGGTGCAGGAAAAGCCAGGGCTGCTCCAGCGCCGATGGCAGGACGGGGGTCAGCGAGTCGCGCCACCCTACGCTGCCCAGAAGGGCGATAATGCCCAGGGACAACCAACGTGGCCGGCGCAGCCAGTCCACAAGTACGACCCAGGCAAAAGCCACCATGACCAGCCCCAGATCAAAGGTATTGCCCACCAGCGTCCCCACCATCAGCAGGCCTGGCGACCAGGCATCGAGCAGCAGCCGAAGATTGTCGTTGACGTTTCCGGCAACCGGAAACAGGTCAGCCAACAACCAGTGCACGAGACCCGTCAGTCCCAACAAAAACCAGCCTACCCCGCCGCCGATAAGTCCGCGCTGGAGACTCGTCGTGTATGGCACGCGGCGCAGGAGCAGGATGGCCCGGAAGACTTCCGTACGCGGGCGCTGGGTGTCGTACTCAATGTGCAGCAGTGCAGCGCACACTACCCAGACCACAGCCATGCCCAAGAGAAGTGTCGCCAGGCTGGAGATGACATAACCGCCTAACGTCCCAAGGACAAACTGCGTGCTTTGCACCCTGGCCAGCCGGTCCGGGGCACTATCGGCGACCGGGTTTTCAAACAGGGCCGGGCCGATGGAATACGGCAGTGACGGAGCGAGAACAAAGAACCAGGCAATTCCCACTACCACTGCTGCCACGGTCGGGACACGCCAGAGAATGACGTGGCGGCGGGAGGTTTTCAGCAGATAGACGGCAGCAGTGATGAGCAGAATCGTCTGGATCGGCAGCCCAAGGAGGAGATAGATGATTTTTGAATCGAAGGGGCGGGCCCAGCCGCTTGTGGTGGGCTGAAGCCGGTGTTGAAAATACCACACGGTTTCACCGCGCAGCCGGACGAGCACCACGCGCGTCAGTTCGGGCAACTCCGGGAGCGGCTGCTGCCACCGCACTTCCGTCTCCGGCTGGCCGGGAACATGTTCGACCTGGGGCGGGCCCAGCCAGAACAGTCCGAGGCTGGTGCTGCTGTCGAGAAAAGCCCGCGCCCGTGCAATGGCGACATCCGCTGCCGGCAGTTCGGCCGTGGAAACCGGTATGTCGCCGTTGAGATAGCTGATGAGTTCCCCGCTGTTGGAAAGCCCCACCTGGGCTGCCAAGCTTCCATTAGGACGCAGCCACACCACATAGTCAATCACCACTGGAAGGTGGTACTGGGCGACCAGGCGTTGGAGATTGGCTTCCGGCCGGTGCTGGCGAAGGGTTGCGAGCGTGACCTGATCAAGCTGGAGCACGCGGAGCGTCAGGCTGCGCGGCAGAGATTGTCCCGTCTGCCGGTTGAAGAAGTCATAGGCCAGGCGGGTGTTGGCCTCACGGTCCAGCCCATTGAGCAGCACCGGTTCCGGGATGGCCTGGCTGGTTAGCAGGAGACCCAGAAAGAGACCAACCAGCGCCGCTATGGCAAGCGCCGCAATGGGTGGAAAGGGCAACGGGCTGGTCGAAGCAGACATGTAGCAGCGACTTCACAAATGCGCACAACCCCAAGACCCGGTGTGCCCCGGTGAAACTCATCCGTGCCTTTTCAGCCGAGCGGCGGCCGCACCCTTCAGAGAAGGAGATTCGTCGCCAGAGGTATCCACTCAGGCGGACTTCTTCTTGCTGGCCTTGCTCTTGGCAGACGTGGCAGCTTTGGGCTTTGAGGGCGGTGCGGCTGGTGCCGGGTCAAGCGTGACTGGAGGGAGAGCTTGGTCTGCGGCAGTTACGCCCGCCGATGATTTGCGTTTCCGCTTGGGTGAGCCAGGGGGAACAACTTCGGCTGCCGGACTTGCCGCCGTGGAAGGCCCTACCGTTGCAGAAGCGTCCGGTGCTGGTGTTTCCGGCGCAGCCGCTTCCGTCGTTGCCGCCTTCTTGCGACGGGCACTTGACTTTTTCACCTCACTTCGGGGGGGATTCAACGCCTTGGCAAGGGACGGGGGAAGCACGACCGCCGGTATGGCTTCCTCGGCCATCGCGCCCTCACTGATGGCGGCGTTCATCTTCTGGCGGCGTCTGATCTCTTCTTCAACCAGCCTGTCAAGCACTTCATTTTCGGCGCGAAACCAGTCTTCAGCCATGTGCTGTGGCGTGCTGTATCCACGCTCGAGGGAAAGCTGGTGCGCCCGCCGGCGAATGGCGTCCACGACCGCGCTGTCCTGAAGCAACGACTGACGAACTTGCTTGGTATCCATCATTTCTGTGCTTGGTTCCTCCCTAGGCCTCCCAACTGCACGCCGTGCCATTGAACGATGATGTTGGGTTGGTAAACCGGCGCGCTTGACAAGGAGCGCAAAAGTGCGAGTCGTCCTGTATGTATGCACAAACCGGAGATTTTCTTGGACGACTGTTGGCAAACACACTACCATGCGACATCTGCTTTGAAAACCCTGGGTGGGCTGTGCTGGTTTTACCAAGCAGTTGTGAACCCTGTGGCGCGCGCGCCGGACAAGAGCCGATGCAGTAAGGGGGATGAGCTGGGACTGTCATGGCTGATCGTGTGCCGTCCATCCTTATCGTGGATGATGAGTTGAGTATGCGTGAACTGCTCGACCATGTGTTTCGGCGGGCAGGCTACCGCACCTTCGTCGCGGCCAATGGGGCACAGGCCCTGGAAGCTCTGCGGGGAACGGTGTTTGACGTTGTCCTGTCGGATGTCAGGATGCCGCGTCTGTCCGGCACCGAACTGCTGCACGAATGCCGCCAAATCTCACCCGATACGGTGGTTATCCTCATGACGGCCCATGGCACGGTCGAGCAGGCGCGCGAAGCCTTCAAACTCGGCGCGGACGACTTCATCCAGAAGCCGTTCGACATTGACGAACTCAAGCTCATCGTCAAAAACGCGCTGGAAAAAAGTCTTCTGCGCCGGGAAGTCGCCCTGCTCAAACGCGAACTGGGCGATCGCACGCGGCTGGAGAACATCATCGGGCGCAGCCGCCCCATGCAGGAAGTGTTGCGACTCATCCAGACCATCGCCGGTACGAACAGCACGGTACTCATCACGGGTGAATCCGGCACCGGCAAGGAACTCGTCGCCCGTGGCATCCATGCCTGCAGCCCGCGCAGCGAACGCCCCTTTGTTTCCATCAACTGCGGCGCGTTCACGGAAACCCTCCTCGAATCGGAACTCTTTGGCTACATGAAGGGTGCCTTCACCGGTGCCACCACGAACAAAAAAGGACTGTTCGAGGCCGCTGACGGCGGCACGCTGTTTCTCGATGAGATCGGCGAAATGAGCCTGGGGATGCAGGTCAAGCTGTTGCGCGCCCTGCAGGAACGCTCGATACGGCGGGTGGGCGGTACGGAAGAAATCCCGGTGGATGTGCGGGTCGTTGCCGCCACCAACCGTGATCTTTCCCAGATGGTCGAAGCCGGAACTTTCCGCAAAGACCTGTACTTCCGGGTCAACGTCATTCCCATCAACGTTCCACCGCTGCGCGAACGGCGGGAGGACATCCGCGAGCTGGCGCTGCACTTCCTCAAAAAGTACGGACAAAACCGCACCCCGCCGGTGACAGCCATTGCCGAAACGACACTCAAGTACCTTGAAAATTACTCATTTCCGGGGAACGTCCGGGAGCTGGAAAACCTCATCGAGCGGGCCGTGGCCCTGGAGCCAACCCACGAAATCCAGCCGGAGCGCCTGCCGGAAACCGTGCTGCGCTACGACCCGGCGCGGACGGCTTCCGTCTTCGATCTGCCGGAGCAGGGCATTCATCTCGAAAACTTCCTGATGGAAATCGAGAAATCCTATATTTTGCAGTCTTTGCGGCGGACGCGGGGCAATCAGACCAAGGCGGCGGAGCTGCTTCACATGTCGGTGCGCAGCCTGCGCCACCTGCTCGACAAGCACAAAATTCGCCATACGGCGAGTATGTTCCGTGAAAGTGGGGCCTTTCGTACAGGCGACGCCTCGGATGCCCCATAAGTTCACGCCCCGGATGCCCTGCCCCCCGCAGGGAAAACAGGCCGGCCGGCTCCCCCTGCCGGTTCGCGTTTCCGCGCCGGTCGCGGACACCTCATTTCCCCACCTGCTGGAAACATGAAAAAAATCCTCATTGCGGGCGGCGGGCTGGCCGGTCTCGCGGCCGCCTACGATATGGCCCAGGCCGGCTGCCAGGTTGAAGTCTTTGAGTCGCGCCCGGTGCTGGGCGGGAAGGTTTCATCCTGGAAAGATGCGGACGGCGACTGGATTGAGTCCGGGCTGCACGTCTTTTTCGGCTGCTACGAAGAGTTGTTCAAGCTCATGCGCGCCGTCGGAGCCGATAGCTATCTCCGGTGGAAAGCGCCGGTGTGCCATTTCACCCTGCCGGGAGGCGTCACCTACGACATCGTTTCCTGGCGTGGTTTGCCCTTTCCGCTCCACCTGCTGCCGAATCTCGTCACGGCCAGTCAGTTTTCGCTGGGCGAAAAACTCGCCTACGGACGCGCCCTGCTGCCAGTTCTTTTCGGAGACAGCCGCTACGCCGACGCCCAGGATGAAATCAGTTATGCCGACTGGCATCGGCAGCAGGGATTGGGGAACAACCTGCTGGGTGGGATGCTTCTGCCCCAGACGCTGGCGCTGAAGTTCCTGCCGCCGGAAGAGCTTTCGGCACAGGTCGTCCTGAACGTGTTTCGCCTGTTTCTCCGCCGCGACGACGGCTTTCAGGTTGCCTTTCTCGAAGGTTCGCCGGAAGAGTGCCTTGTGCAGCCGCTGGTTCAGGCGATTACACGCGCCGGCGGGCGCATTCACACCGGGCGCAAGGTCACGCGGATTGAGCTGGATGCCGTCGGGCACGTCCGTGGTTTCGTGGTGGATGAGACGCTGCACACGGGTGATGCGTATCTGTGCGCCCTGCCGGTACATCAGATGAACCGGCTCATTCCGGCCGCCTGGCGGGCGCAGTATCCGTACTTCGATCACCTGCGGCATTTCGTCGGCGTGCCGGTGATGAACGTCCAGCTTTGGCTCGATGGACGCCTGACCGAACGGGACAACCTGCTCTTTGGCGGCGCGGGACTGACGCCGGTTTATGCCGACATGCGTCTGACGACGCCGCGCTATGCCCCGGCCAGCGGCAACACCCTGCTTGAAGCCGTGGTGGCGCCAGCGCGCGAACTGATGGCGCTGAGTGATGCCGAAGTCGTGGCGGCTGTGTGGGAGCGGATGAAGTCGTATTACCCGGCGGTCGCGCCGCACCTCAACATCGTGAAGTCCTCTGTGGTGCGGATTCCCCAGTCGGTCTATCACCCCAAGCCCGGACTGGAGCGATACCGTCCCACGCAGGCTTCGCCGGTGCCCAACTTCTTTTTGGCTGGCGGTTTTACCCAAGGGCACCGCTTCTTTGACAGCATGGAA
Organism: Chloracidobacterium sp. D; assembly: GCF_018304685.1. Classification (NCBI taxonomy): domain Bacteria; kingdom Pseudomonadati; phylum Acidobacteriota; class Blastocatellia; order Chloracidobacteriales; family Chloracidobacteriaceae; genus Chloracidobacterium; species Chloracidobacterium sp. D. Next base: position 48,433 of record NZ_CP072634.1, read on the forward strand.
GGGGCCGTGGCCAGCGGGCGGCTGGCCGCCAAAGCCATGCTGGCCTATGTGCAGACTGGCCGGGCAGCCGCAGCGTGAAGGTTACTCGGAAGCCCCCTTGGCTTTGGCTGTGGCTTCCGGCGCGGTTGCCGCAACGCGGTGGGGCATGAGGATGGCGCGCAGTTCCCGTTCGAGCTGTTCGCGCAATGCCGGATTGGCGGCCAGCGCCTGCTTGGCATTTTCGCGTCCCTGTCCCAGGCGTTCGCCGCCTTTGATGGAAAACCAGGCGCCGCTTTTCTCGATGAGTTTGTGTTCCACGCCGAGGTCCAGCAGGTCGCCTTCGCGGCAAATGCCCTTGCCGTAGATGATGTCGAATTCAACTTCCTTGAACGGTGGCGCCAGCTTGTTTTTGGCAATTTTGGCTTTGGTACGGCTGCCGATGATTTCCTCGCCGTCCTTGATCGAGGCCGTGCGGCGGATGTCAATCCGTACCGAGGCGTAGAACTTGAGCGCCCGGCCGCCGGTGGTCGTTTCCGGTGATCCCCACATCACGCCGATTTTTTCCCGAATCTGGTTGATGAAAATCAGGCAGGTGTTTGTACGGTTGGCGACGGCGGTCAGCTTGCGCAGGGCCTGGGACATCAGCCGTGCCTGAAGGCCCGGCAGGGCATCGCCCATGTCGCCATCGAGTTCGGCTTTGGGAACGAGTGCTGCCACAGAGTCCACAACCACGAGGTCGAACGCTGCCGAGCGGACAAGAGCTTCTGCAATTTCCAGCGCCTGCTCACCATTATCCGGTTGCGAGACAAAGAGGTTTTCAATATCCACGCCGAGTTTGGCGGCATAGCCCGGATCGAGCGCATGTTCGGCATCAATGAAGGCCACCTGTCCGCCGGTGCGCTGGGCTTCGGCGGCAACGTGCAGGGCCAGCGTCGTTTTGCCGCCGGATTCCGGCCCGTAGATTTCAACGATCCGCCCCCGGGGCACACCACCAATGCCGATGGCCGCATCAAGGCTGAGGCAGGTCGTGGAAATGGCCGGCACCTCAATGGCCTGCCGCTCGCCCAGGCGCATCACGACACCCTTGCCAAACTGCTTTTCGAGGCTGGCGATGGCGGCATCAATGGCTTTGTTGCGTTCCTGTCGTGTGTCCGTCATGGGTGGCTCTCGCTTTGCAAAAGGAAAGTCGGGAAGGTTTGGAAGGAAAAACCAGAAATGGACTTTGAACCTTACCTGCCCGGCACTAGATTGAAAAGAGCAGGCTGTGAGTCTGTCCCTCGTCCGGTGGTACGGGCAAGGGGCCTGCAAGGATTTAATGCTTCCGCCCCGGTGGCTGGCGGGTCCGGGTTCAGGTTTTTGAGTTTTTCAGATGTTGTGTTGGTGATCGCGAGTTTCAGGAGGTCTTCCCATGGCGGCTCCCGGCAATCCCTTTGTGTCCATGGCGGCGCGTCCCAGTGAGCAGACCCGTGGGTTGTGCCCGGCGCTGGCGATGTATTTGTCCTGTGTCAACTGTCCGTTTGTGGCGGCCTGTCCCTACAAAACCCGGCTGGGCGATTTTGGTGTGGAGGCGGCGGCTCAGGAAAATGAGGCGCGTGACCGGGCGCAACGGCTCATGACGGTGCTGTGTAACGAAGGTGCGCCGGATGCCCAGCGGCAGCAGGCGGCCGATGAAGCGGCGGCTTGGCTGGAGGCGGACACCGGGCTGTTGCCCCACATCCGGGGGGCGCTGGCCATTGCCTTGGGGGACTACGGCGACGTACGCGCCTTCGAGCCGCTGGTGGCCACGCTGGGCGATCTGCGGCTTGGTGAGCAGCAGTCTTTCCTGCGTGAGGATGCGGCTTTGACGCTGGGCGATATGAATGACGCGCGCGCCTGCGAACCTTTGACCCACTGGCTGACGGACTGGCGGCCGGGGGTACGTTTTGCCTGCGCTGTTGCGCTGGGGCGGCTCGGTCTGCCGGAGGCGGTTCCGGCGTTGAAGTCCCTGCGGGATATTCGCATTGGTGATGATTTCGGGCAGCTCAACGAGCAGGTGCATGAGATGTGCCTGCATGCCCTGGCACTCCTGGGCGAGGCCGAGGTGCGCGAACCGTTGGAGCAGCTTCTGACGGCGGAACGGCGGGTGGCGCTGTCACGCGCTGAAATCGTCTTTGCTCTGGGCGAGCTGGGGGACACGGCGAGTGTGCCGGCGCTCGAAGCCCTTTATGCGAGTGAGATTGGCGAGGGATTGCGCCACTACACGGCGATTGCCCTGGGCCGGCTTGGCCGGGACACGCGCGAGCTGGTGCATCCCCTGCTGGCGGCGGAGGATGAAGACCTGGCGTTGCACGCGGCGCGGGCTTTGGCGGCATTGGGTGATGAACGGGCTATCGAGCCGCTGGTGCTGCGCGGGTTGACCTGCCGCCGTGGGTACATCCGCCGGTTGTCAGTTCAGGCGCTTCGTCCGTTTCTGGGGCAACCGGCGGTACGGGCGGCGCTGGAAGCCTACGCCGAGCAGGAGCCGGTACCGAGCCTGCGCCAACGGCTGGCACTGGGCGCATAGACGGGCTGCTTACGTGCGTCGGGGTACCACAGGTTTCAGGCTAACCTACCCCCGGAAGCAAGGCCTGGTGCGTTGCCGGGCTGCGGTCGTAAGCCGTTACTTCCACTGGGCTACAACGTCAAACTCAACGAGTGCCTTGTTGGAGTTTCGCTTGCGAAGGGGCCGGCATTCGATGTGTGAGAAGCCAAGCGCAGAGAGCATTTCCGCATACAATTGCTCGGTGGGAACCAGCGTTCCATAGAATGTCGAGTTGCCAACGATGTAATGCACCTCTGCGCCAGCAGCCAAGAGTTTCGGCAGTTCACAGAAATGCGTCCACATGTCATCGAAGTATTTGGCGACGTATTTTGCCAGCAACCTGCCATGCTTGTTCTCGGCGCATGCAATGGCTTGCAGCACATTCGTCAGACGTGTACTTCTGAAGTGTCCCTCCGGGCGCTTCCAGTCTGTGAGCCGGCTCGTTGCAATTCCCCAGGTTCCACCGATGGCCTTCCAATCGAGTTCACCGGCATCCCTGCCGTTCTGGAGAAAGCCCAGCCAGTACATATATGGGCGCAGCTCACGAATGTAGGACATGCGGTTGACATAAGGCGGTGAGGTAATCACCAGGTCGAACGTTCCTGAAATCTTGCCCTTCAACGTCCGTGCATCTGCGAGGACAACGGAGGCTGTGCCGCTGGGGTTTTCCAGTACTCCTTCAAGCACAAACTGAACACTCGCTGCAAATACCGAACCTCTGTCCACGGGAAAGGGAAGAGCGAATCCATCATCATTTCCAAATGACAGGGACTGGTGATTGAATGCCGCCTGCGACAGCTCAATGAGCGTACGACAAAAGGCCACCAGCAGTAAATTGCGGGAAGGTGTATCCGGCTCGGTGGCCTTTTCGATAGCTGCGCGAAGCAATCGAAGAAAGGTAAGTGTTTCCAGGCTCCACCACCGTTCAACATTAAAAATAGGTGGCGTTGAAACTGGCTTGACAGCATGCCTGGCAACCAAGTCAAGCACTTCCTGACACGCAGATTGCACCGCTTCAATGGTTTCCGCTGGGTATCGGGCAATTTTGGTTTGTGTAAGCCAGACCAGGAATGGATTAATATCGGCTGTTGTACTTTCGCGGCCGTAGCAGGCAGCGCAGAGTGCTGTTGTTCCTGTCCCACAAAATGGATCCAAAATCCTCTGTGCATTGGGATGGTTGGCAATCAGTTCCTCAACGATCTTCAAAGAATAAGCCGGGGTTAACCTAAGCCAGCCATATCTGCCCACCCTGGCATTGAACTTGTGGGTATATTCAGCCCGGCGCCGAAGCTGTTCTCGTGACGGAAGGGAAACCATACCTGACCCTATGGTGCCAGCAGCACCTTGAGAGTGGCTTCCACTTCACCGCGCAGACGTTGACTGTTGCGCTGGAAGAAACCTTCCAGGTCATAGCCAACCACATCCCACATGAAATCATAGGTGGATACCAAGGGATCATTTTTGCCGACAATGCCGGTGAGAACCAACCATTTTTCACTTCTGTACCGGTCCAAGATGTCGGCATCAATTTGTGTTGAGAGTATTATTGCACAAGGAAAATGAGCTTTTGTATATGCTATTGCCGCACTCGCAATGTCGGCATTCTGACGCTTTGCGTCCTTACTCTTGTAACCCTGTCGAATCTCAAAGACCGCGCCAATCAGTGCATTGGATATTTTGGTATCAACACCGATCTTCTCTGCGGCCTTCTGCATCCACGTATGAAAAATCTGCTTTCGGTGGTCGTCAGAAATTCCTTCCAGAGGCACCCGGCCGTCCAGGTAAAGGGTACGCTCCTTGCCCGTGGGTAGCTGTGTCTTGTAAGACCAGGTCACGTCGTTATGCGTGAGTCTCAGTGAGTCACACAGGATTGTCCTGAAAAGTTTTTCGCATCTGCTTCCTATCTGGCGATAGACGCTTGTCATCCCGCCTGCGGCTTTGTGGGCGGTGTACATCATTGGGTTATCCAACCCAAACCAGTTGTAGAACGGATCCGCCTGATACAGCTTTTGGAACTGTTCCAAGGTCAAACCTTTACCCCGCTTGCCTTGACCAAATCTTGGCTTATATCTGGCGCAAACCCGAATTGGCTCAAGCACGATGTCAAGGTAACGCTTGTCTTGAGTATCCAAGCCAAAATTCATGATCTAGTGGCGTCCAGGTGTGTATCCGTGGAATACACGGCTGCCAAGGCTAACCCCGAATTGGTGGGTGGTCCCAGTTGGCCAGAACGCCATTCCACGGTGGAATGACAATCGAAGCCTTGCCTTCACAGACCGTCTTGCATGCCAGGCGGATGACCGGGTGCTCTGTCCCATCGTACGGATAGCCAATTTTTTTCAGGCGCGTGACTTCAAAGGGCGTAATCGCACTGAGGTTTTCAGCGCCGCTCAGTACACCAATCCAGCACGTGCCACAGGCCCCGGTCTGGCATTCCGTGGGAATCGGTCCCGCGACACAGCGCGGGTCTTTTGCCTTGAACGCTGCCGCATTGGGCATCTGCCCGGCGGCCGTCGTCAGGGGCTGCCCATAAATGGCCTGAAACTTTGCCGCCGGGTCATGTTCATCAAAGCGAATCGTGTAGGTCTGGTTGATTTCACTGCGCAGGAGCATATCCCACACGGTGCGTGGCTCCGGCCGCCGACGCTCGGCAACGATCAGTTCCGGCTCCAGCGGCGGCACATCCATTGGCGGCGGGGGCGTTAGGAAGGCTTCCACGCCGACCTGTTGCAGCGTGGCGTAAGCCACGGCCGTAATCCCCAGCGCCAGTGCCGGATCAACCCCTGTGCGCCGTGCTGCCTGGCGAATATGGTTTTCCAGCGTTGTCCGAGGCGGCGTGCGGAGGTCAATCAGCACGGCTTTCTGAACCTTCGGCCAGAAACGATGTCCATAAAAAAACCGGTGTGAGGTGTGAATATGGTCAGCCAGGCGGTAGCGCCCGTTGAGCAGGCAGTCCTGCCGGGCGCGCGCTTCATCTTCGGCCAGCATGCGAAACAGCTTGACCGGATAAAAAGCAAACCACACCCGGAGCGCGTTCTGGTCAACGGGGTGCACATCGGGCAGAAGGCTGGCAACAATCGCCGCCCAGGCTTCGTCGTCGTGGCGGCGCAGAAACTCAATAAACTGACCGACAGTATCTGACATGGTGAATACCTGCACGTCTGAGGTTGTCCCTTATGCGCGCATGGCGCGAAATCGGGCATCATAGTCGGGCGTTCATCAGACTGTCCACTGTGCGAGGTGTGGCCGGTGAAGGCGCTGCGTTTGGTCAACGGACAATTACAGCTCGCCGAAATCCCCCGGCCGGACATGCCCGAAGAAGCGGTCATCCGGGTGACTTATGCCGGTATCTGTGCGACGGATGCCGCCATCGTACGGGGCTACACCGGCTTTTCCGGCACGCTGGGCCACGAATTTGTCGGCGTCGTGGCTGCGGCCCCCGATGCTGCCTGGATCGGGCGGCGGGTCGTCGGAGACATCAACGTGGCCTGCGGCACGTGTGAAGCCTGTCAAGCCGGCGACAGACACCACTGCGCGCAACGCACCGTCATCGGCATCCGCCAGCGCGACGGCGCTTTTGCCGAATACCTGGCGCTGCCGCTGCGCAACCTCTACGCCGTGCCTGATACCGTCAGTGATCTGGATGCCGTCTTTGCCGAGCCGCTGGCCGCCGCCTGTCGCATTCTGGAGCAGGTTTCCTGCCAGCCAGGCCAGACGGTAGCCGTTTTGGGTGACGGCAAGCTTGGACAACTCATTGCCCGGGTGCTGCACGCGCATGGGCTGGTTGTGACACTCATCGGCCGTCACGCACGCAAGCTGGCCGTGGCGGCCGAAGCCGGTATCGCAACCCGCCACGCGGATGAACTTCGGTCGGCAAACCGCCGGTTCGAGGTCGTTGTGGAAGCCTCCGGGCGCGCTACCGGTTTGGCCGATGCCCTGCGACTAGTACGCCCCCGTGGAACGGTCGTGCTCAAGTCCACTTCAGAAACACCTTGGATGCTTCCTCCAGCCGCAGTTGTCGTCCCGGAAGTGACGCTGGTCGGGTCGCGCTGTGGCGATATGCCAACCGCTCTGGCGCTGCTCGCCGCACGCAAGGTCAACCCACAGCCGCTCATCGAAGCGGTCTATGACCTGGACGACGGACGACGCGCTTTCGAGCACGCGACCACACCGGGCGTGCTCAAGGTGCTGCTCCGGTGCTATCTGCCAGAAGGCACACCACGGTAACGGTTTCCGGCCGACGTCAAGCTCTGTCTGCGCAATATGCCTGCCAGAGGTTCACTCCTTATGGTTTCTGTTGAAGTGTTGCTGGCTGGCAGAGTAAAACAGAGAAAGTACAACCACTTGCAAAACACTCTGGGACGCCGTAGCTGCCAGGCACGCTTGCCGTGCCAAGGCCCTTGGGAAGGGCTTGATACGGACCCCGCTTGGCTATGGCCGGACTGTGGGAGATAACGCCCTTGGCCGCGAACTGGGAAAAGATTCTGCTTACCTACCTGCACGACCCGCCTGACAAGGCACTTGCCATTCGCGGACACGTTGACCGCGCCCGCCGGTATGCCGTCATTGTGGTCGGCGAAGAGGAAAGCCGCCGCCTCGAAGAAGCTGCTACAACGGCCGATCCGCTGGCTTCAGCGGTTGAACGCCTTCCCATGCCAACAGCCGGAAGAGAGGGCGAGCGGGCCGTTGCGCCGAAAAACAGCCAACTGCGTATCTTCCATCCGCTGTCGGCCGCCTCAAAACACCTCGATGTGCCGCCGCTGGATGACGCCTTGACGCAGGCTGAGCAACAGCAGCTTCAGGCTATCGTCGGCGGTTTGCCTGCGAACGAATACCGCATACGCCTGCTGGCCATCTGGCGGTGTTGGCCGGAGGCACTGGCGACGAACGTTCACCCGTGCTTCGCCTTGCTTCCGGCGGACACGCGGACGCCAGACCATACCATCTGGCATCACGCCGACACGGCCGCGGCGTTTCGGGCGGCTCTTGACGCCAGTGGCGGAGAAGCCCTGCTGGCCTTTGCGCTGGGGCCTGTCCAGCGGTTTATCGAGGCGGCGCGAACCGTACGCGATCTGTGGTCAGGCAGCATGATCCTGTCGTGGCTGGCGTTTCAGGCGATGAAGCCCATTCTTGAAGACCTCGGCCCGACAGCGCTCATCTACCCTTCCCTGCGCGGTATTCCGCTGGTGGATTTGTGGCTGCACAACACACAAGGACTGCACGGGCAAGTGTCCCTGCCGCCAACCGAACTGCGGATGACGCCCTCGCTGCCACACCGGTTTCTGGCCCTTGTGCCGTGGGGCAAAGACGGTACGGCTGCCCAAAAGTTAGCCAAACGCTGCCGCCAGGCTGCCGACGATGCCGTCAAGAAACTGGCGGATGCCGTCCGCGCCGTTCTCCAGCAACCTTTGGGCAACGCCTGCCAAGGGTGGGACAAGCGCTGGGACGCACAAATCAACAACTACTTCAACGTGGCGACGGCTGTGCTGCCGCTGGGCGGCTCTGCCCAAACCATTGACCAGACGCTGGCGCGCCTGCTCACCGGCAAAGCTTCCTTCGGGGAAGCCTTTCCCAACGCGGCGGCCGTCCGTCAGCTTGCCCGCGCCATTCCCAAAGGCGAGCAACCGGGCTACGACCAGGAACACGCCGGGCGCTGGCAGCATCAGGTCGAGCTGGCGCAGCGGTCGCTGGCTGCCCACCGTACGGTTCGCCCTGTCCCGCCCAACCCACCGGTTCAGACTGGCGGGCGCTTTCCGCAGAAATGTACGCTGCTCGGAACCTTCGAGCAGATGGGGCCGGACGAACTCGGCGCGTCAAGGCAGTTCTGGAATGCGCTTTCGGCGTCAGAGCCTGGCCTGAGTGTCGAGGGCGTTCGTCTGTGGCCGGGCGAAGGCTTGTGCGCCATCGGGCTGGTCAAGCGATTTGCCGCGCCGGCCTTTCTGAAAAAGGAACTGGAGCTTGCAACGGACGACCTGCGTTTCCCGGATACCTGGACTGTCGCGGCTGCTGACTGGTTGCGGCAGGCCGGAATTGACTGGCGGCGGGACTGGAGAAAGCCCTGGAACGGCAACTGGCTGTACTGGTCCCGACCGGATGAGAATCCCGAAGACGCCGATTCCTGCCCGGCCGAACTTTGGAAAATCATCGCATCGGCCAAAAAAGAACACGGCCAGCCGCCGGTGTACTACGCCATTCTCAAGCTTGACGGCGATGAGCTTGGCGGCTGGCTGCGGGGTGAAAAGTCGCCGCCGGTGCGGGAGGTGATGCACCCTGAACTTGTCGCCTACTACGAAAATCTGCACCAGCAAGCCGGGCTGGACGCCAAACGCCCGGTCGGCCCGGCGCTGCATGCCGCCATCAGCACGGCGCTGGCCAACTTTGCCCTGCACATCGTCCCACAGGTCGTTGCCGAACACGGCGGAACGGTCATTTATTCCGGCGGCGATGACACCCTGGCGCTGCTGCCGCTCAGCACCGCCCTGGACTGCGCCCATGAACTGCAAGCTGCCTACAAAGCCGACTGGTACGAAAAAGACGGCCGCACCTACCTGCTCATGGGTTCGCTGGCTACGCTGTCGGGCGGGCTGGTGCTTGTTCACGCCAAGGACGATCTCCGGCTGGCATTGCAGGATGCCCGCCGCGCCGAAGAGCAGGCCAAGGATGCCAGCCGCGATGCCCTGGCCATAACCGTCCGCCGCCGGTCGGGCGAGCACACAACAGCCATCTGTCCGTGGGGCTTTGTCCCGGTGGTGACGAAGTGGAAACAGGCGTTTCTTGCCGGGGCTTCGGATCGGTGGGCCTATCACCTGTACGCCGGGCGGCATACGCTGGCCGCCCTTCCCAGGGAAGCCATCCAGGCGGAGATACGGCGGCAGTTGGGGCGGGCGGAAAAGCCAATTCTCCCGCCTGATGCGCTCGTTGCGGATTTTGAGGCCTTCACGAATGCAAAGGTCGCTTCAGGGAGCCGCCCGCGTTTTGCTTCGGTCGGAGAGGCGCTCGGGCATTTTCTCACGCTCTGCCATACGGCGTCGTTTATGGCGCGTGGGGGAAGGGAATGAACGGGGCGATGAAGACCGTCGGCTTGTGCCTAGAAGCACTTGATGTGCTTTTTTTCCGCGACGGGCGGCCCTTCATGGACGGCACCGAGCAGATGCTCAGCGGTTTGCCGCTCCCGCAAACCCTGGCCGGAGCCATCTGCACGGCGCTCATGCAGGCTGCCAGCTGCGACTTCGGCCGGTTACGGCACGCGCTGGAAGAAGGAAAGCCGTTTGCCGAAGCCGTACGCGAAGCTTGCAGCGCGGAGGCGCACTGGATCGGTGCGTTGGCCGTACGTGGCCCCTGGCTGGCCCGGTGGGACAAAAACCCCGCCACGCCATGCGAAGTGCTCGTGCCGGCGCCGGCAACGCTGCACCGGGCCAAAGGGAAAGCCGGCGGCCAACAGCTTTTTGCCCTGGCCCCTCTGCAGGAAGAACTCCCCGGCTGGCACCCTGTGCCGGAAGAGCAACGGCGTCCGCTGTGGCTCAAAGAAGCGGTCGTCACCGAGCCGGTCGAAGGCTATCTGACGCCCGCTGGGCTGTTCCACTTTCTCGAAGGCAAACCGGTTTCTGCTACGGAAGTTGTCCCGGCAGGCGATTTGTTCGGACTGGATTACCGCATCGGCATCGGCATTTCGCCCGAACGCCTGGTCAGTGAGGAGTCGCAAATTTACGGGCGTGGTTTTCTGGCGCTGAAGCAGGGTGTGTTTCTCTATGCCGAAGTGTGCCTGCCGGACGACGCGCCGGCGGGCGCGCTGGATACGTTGACAACCCTGGCTTTTGGGGGCGAAAGCCGCCACGTGCTGTGCCACCGGCTGAAAGAACCCTTTGCCTGGCCGCGTGAAGTCCCTTCCACAGAAGGGCAGAAGCCGCTGGTACTGCTGACGACCCCGTGTGTGTTTGCGCACGGCTGGAAGCCAGAGGCGTTCACCGGCCGCCTGGCGGCCGCTGCCGTGTCCGGTTCAGTCGCGTTTTCCGGCTGGGACCTGGCGCGCGGCGGGCCCAAACCTACGCGCTTTGCCGTCCCGGCCGGAAGTGTCTATTTCCTGAATGACCCGCTGGGCCAGGGGCCGCCCTCGCTGGCTGAAACGGACGACGACCGCCGGCAGGGGTGGGGATGTTATGTGACAGGAGTGTGGGAGTATGTCTGAACCCGTAGCTGCCAACGCGAACGCCACTTTGCAGCGCGCCGCCGCCCTGCTGTTTATCCATGCCCAGACGAGCCTGCATCCCGGCTCGGGCACCGCTCTGGGCACTGTGGATTTGCCCGTGCAACGCGAACGCCACACGCAGTGGCCGGTCATTCCTGGCTCCACGCTCAAGGGCATTGTGCGCGATGCCTGCCGCCGGGCTGCCGGCAACAACGGCGATCTGTTCGCCGTCTTTGGCCCGGAAACGGCTGAGGCCGGCAAGCACGCCGGGGCGCTGAGCCTGACCGATGCGCGCATCCTGGCTTTTCCGGTACGTTCCCTGCGGGGCGTCTTTGCCTGGGTGACGTGCCCGGCCGTACTCGAACGGCTTCAGCGCGATCTGAAACTGGCTGACCTGGGCAACGCCGGCTTCAGGCTGCCGGCTGAACCGGGGAAAGACAAAGCCCTGTGCCATGCCGACAGCCCCCTGCTGGTTGGCGGCAAACAGTTGGTGCTGGAAGAGTTCGAGTTTGAACGCACGGGCGATGCCAATGATCTGACGGACTGGCTTGCCGTGCGGGCCGTAGCTGACGAGGCAACGCAAAAGCGGCTGCGAAGCCATCTGGTCGTGCTGCACGACGACGACTTCACGCATTTTGTCCGCCATGCCACCGAGGTCGTGGCCCGCGTCGGCCTCGATTACGAACGCAAGACGGTCAAGGAAGGCGCGCTGTTTTACGAGGAGTTCCTGCCGGCAGAAACGCTGTTTTATGCCGTGGTGCTGGCCAGCGCCAGTCGCCGCAACGGCCACAGCCAGTCAGCCGGCGACGTTCTGGCGTACGTACAGCGCCATACCCCGCCCTACCTGCAAATCGGGGGCGATGAAACCATTGGCAAGGGACTCTGCGCCGTGCGGCTGGTCAACGGAAAGGAGGCGTGAGGCTTATGGCAAGTCAACCAACACTTGACCAGCGCCGCGCCAGCCACGCCTGGGAAGCTGTGCAGCGCGCAAAGCAGAAGCAGGGGCCGCACCAAAAGCAGGAACCCAAAAAGTTCGGCGGACAGGCCAAAAAACTGCCCGTCCGCATCATGACGGCCGGGTTGGGGCAGGCGCTGGCGTTTCTGAAAGCCAAAGGTTATGCGCCGGGACTGCTCGCCGAACTCACCGACTGGGTCAACCAGCGGATGCCACCCCAGGCAAACGAACCAAAAGACCTGCTGGAGCGCATCATCGAAGGCAATGCCGATGTTCTGCGGCGGGCAACCGATGAAGTGCTCGCCTATCTCCTGTGGCTCAACCGCTTTGCCGAAGCCGAAGGACTGACAGAAGAAACAGAAGCGTCATGACCCAGCAGCTTGTTTTGCCCAAAAGCACATTCGAGCTATTCAAGCTTATCACGAGCACCCAGGTTCAGCATCCGGGCCTGCAACTCGACAAGTACAGCGTTCCGGGCAATCAGGAGGCACAAAAAAGCGCTCTGGAGGGGGTATGCCGTGTTCCCGGTGATTCGTCACTGCTCACAGAGCTGCTGGCGCGTCGGCAGGCTATGTTGAAGGCTCTGCCGGGCGGAAGCTGGTTTGACTGTACGACAACGGGCCCTTTGACGCTGCATCTGGCGCGGGCGGCGGCGCTGGAAAACGCCGGTATCTGTCTGCATCCGATCTACGGCTTTGCCTACCTGCCCGGCAGCGGCCTCAAAGGGCTGGCGCGCGCCTACGCTGAAACCGTCTGGTTGCCGGCGCAGTCTGACCAGCCGGCTGCCTGGCGGCAGATTGAGGATGTCTTTGGCTGGGCCCCCAACCCGGACCGTCGCCAACAGATTGCGAACAGCCATCATCCGGCCGCCGTCCGGCATCAGGACGACACCGACCCGGACTCCCCGGAGGTCAAGGCCGCATGTGGCAACGTTGTTTTTCACGACGCCTGGCCGGAATGCTGGCCCAGGCTGGTGGTGGACATCGTCAACAACCACCATTCCGGGTACTACCAGGAAACTCATCAACATCCGCCGGGCGACTGGGAAGACCCGGTACCCGTGTACTTTCTGGCGGTTGCGCCGGGTGTGACGTTTACCTTTCCGTTGAGCAAGCGCCACCACAATGTTTCGGATGACCTTCTGGAACTGGCTCGGACGTGGCTCCTAGGCGGGCTGTGTCATCTTGGTGCCGGTGCCAAGACCAACACCGGCTACGGGGCATTCAAGCCGGTGGAAGATGCATTGCTGTCGCTTCCGGGTGACAGGCTGGCCACCTTTGAGACCGAGCTGAAACTAACCTCGCCGGCCTTTCTGGCCGGAGCCAATCAGCAGCGCGAAGATTGTGACCTTCGCCCGGCGACGCTACGCGGCCTGCTCCGCTGGTGGTGGCGCACCATGCACGCCGGCGTGGTGGATGTCGCCACCCTGCGCACTCTGGAAGCTGCCATCTGGGGGGATACCAAAGGCGGTGCAGCGGTGCGGCTGGTTGTGGAGCGGGTTGCCAGCCCCAATCCACAGCTTTACAACAAGAGAGACCTAGCAAACTTCGACAACCGGAAAAAGGAATCTGAGTACGGTATTCCCGAAGCCAACCCGGAAAAGACCACGCAGGGCCTGTGGTATCTCTCCTATGGAATGGACGAGTCCAGCCGCGAAGGGGAGAGAAAGCAGCGCCACTGGCTTGAACCGGGTGCAACCTGGCGGTTGCGGCTGGTAGCCCGTCCAACCCACTTTGTTGAGCCGGTGAAAACAGGGCAGAAAGCAAACCGCCAGGCAGACAAAGCCCAGCCGGTCAAGCACACAGCCAGGCCCATAACGGCCGACGAGGCACTGGAGCAGGCCAAAGCGGCCCTGTGGCTGCTGTGCCACTTTGGTGGCGTCGGCTCAAAGGCACGCAAGGGATTTGGCTCGCTTCAGGCAACCCAACTGGCCGATGGATACAGGCTGGAAACCTGCCAACAAGCTGCAAAACGCTTGCGCGAAAAGTTAGGCCTGGTAGCCAGGCTTAACCCGGATGCCATTGACCTGGGCCAAATGCTGGGCCCGGTTGAAGTTGATTTTTCCTGGCCGGATGTCTGGAGCGTACTCGACCAGGTGGGGTTTGCCTGTCAGGCGTTTGCCAAAAAGTACAAGCATAAGCTGGAGAAGAAAGCCCTGGGGTTGCCCCGCCGGATTGGCCCACCCGTGCAGGGGAGCTTCACCCCCCGCCCGCCCGTCAAAGATCGGCATGCTTCGCCGGTGCACATTCACCTTGCCCCCCGTAAGGACGGCAAGGAAGGCTGGACGGTGCGCATCGTGGCCTTTCCATCGGCATACCTCCCAGACCTCAAGACCAGCCGGGAATTCCTGACAGAGTTTCTCAAAGATGTTGAAAGTGACCTGAGACGGCGCGCCGGCTTGTCACCACCAGGGGTACAGAGGCCAGCATCTTCCAGTCCGGCAGTGGGGATCACGTCTGCACCGAGCGTGCCCAAGTCGAAAGAAAGGGTCAAAGCGGTTCTTCTGGAGGAGAAGACCAAGAAAGGTGGCTGGAAGGCACGCCATGAAGACAGCGGCCGCTCCGGCTACATTGTCAACAGTCAAGACGTGCCAAGTGACAAGCAGCCCGGTGACGTTGTGGAGTTGCTCGTGTACTCACCTGAAGAACCAAGTTTTCTTTGGCCGACTGAAGAAGAAGAACAACGCGCCCAAAAGGCCAAGGATAAAAAGAAACAACTCCCCGGCAGTCAGCCCAAAGGAGGTCGTCGGTGAACAAGCCAAGCATTCTGATCTGTACCGTCGGCACGAGTCTGTTTCAGCCCAACCTGGAAGCCTTGAAGAGGGAACTGGCCAACAACGGCATCAAGCCAGAATACCGGCCCCTGGCCGAAGCCTACCAACGCGGTGACTGGCCGGGAGTTGCCAAAGCCCTGCGCCCTTTGCCGGCCAGTGACCGGGTGTGCGGCGCCGAAATCAACTCCATTGCCAGCCTGGTTGAGAAGGAATACATCCCGGCGGACTGTGGGCTGTTTTTTCTTCACTCCAGCACGGACAAGGGGCGCGACATCGCAGCTATTCTCAAGGATTACTACCTGGACAAGGGGCATGCGCCGGTGGAGACCGTCGAAGTGGAAGACTTGCAGGACGAAGACCCCAAGCGGTTCCGTACCAAGGGGTTGCGCAACCTGGCGCGGAGCGTCTGCCGCATCGTCCGGGAACGTTCAGCCGCAGCCTGCGCCATCAATGCCACCGGCGGCTACAAGGCGCAGATAGCCGTTGCCGTACTGCTCGGCCAGGCTCTGGGCATTCCGGTGTTTTACAAGCACGAACTCTTCAGCGAAATCATCGCCTTTCCGCCCCTGCCCGTGGCCTTTGACTTCGAGGTGTGGATGCGTGCCAGCGGCATGCTGTACGACCTGGAACGGACATCCGATCCCGTTCCGGCATCCACCTATGCCGAGGAATGGCAGGAAACATACGAGAGCCTGGTTGAACGGGTCCCGATTGACGGGCAGGACTACTTGGAGCTGTCGCCGGTCGGGCAGATTTTTCACGAGACCTTTCGCGAACGCTTCCGTACCGACCGCAGCCAAGTGCTGCCCCCCAAGGCGTTGCAAAAGCATCCGCCCCGGCTGGAAAAAGGTGCCGGCTGGCCCGGGGAGCACCCGGAAGTGGAAGCCTTCATGAAGAAGGTGACGGATGAAGTTGAGCAGGTCGTACAGTGTGCAACCTTCTACTTCGACCCCGACCTGCCCCAGCGCACGCGCTTTCGCTGCGGCGCGAAGGGCATCGAAGGGATATATTCCGACGGACGGTTTACGGTCAAATTCCGCGTCGAGAGCACGGCCAAAACCCCCGGCGAGCAGGCGGCGGTTGTCGCCAGCCTCAACGAATGGCTGAGTCGCAGGCAGACTTGATGCACTGGTGGTTCGTGGTTGGCTGCGATGCCCAGTCACGATGGGACTGAGCGGCGGAGACGAAACAGCAGGTTGTAACGGGTTCATGCGCCGCGATTACCAGCAGCCGGCATCGGCCGTGGAGACCAATATCCAGGTCAACCCGCCATCATACGAAGCATAAAAAGCCCAGTAATACTCGGTGCAGCCGCCGCCGTCACCGCCATTGGTGCGGAACACATAGGCATTGCCGGGCTGCGCATTGCACGGTGTTGTGTACGTAAGTTCTTGGGTGGCATCACCACCTCGCTTTCCGTCGCCACCGCCCACCCCATCTGTGCCATCCTGGCCTTTTGCCCCGTTTACTCCTGGCTTCCCGTTCGGACCATTTGTACAGTTACCAGCGTCTCCATCTGCCCCGGCCTGGCCATTATCGCCTGTTTTCCCTGGCTTGCTGGCCGGTTCAGAATCTCCCGGCCTACCACTTCGGTCATCACCCTGTTGTTCCCGTCGAACGCTGTCCCGCCCCTGCTGCGCTTGCTCGGCGGGCCTGTCTTGGTACCCCTGTCCGCTGGTGTCAAACACGACGCGCCCGACGGACGCCTCGGTAAAGCAAATCGGTGTTGCATGGAAAAGGAAGACAGGGTGGTTCATCCGAATGACGAGTGTTTTTCCTTCCACAACAACAGACCGTGCGATGATGACGGTCTCTTCGTCAACTTCCACCCGCTCTGGCGCCACCACGGTATCAGCGACATACACCCCTCCAATCCGATTACCCAGCCGCACCGTTGCCCGAAAGTGGGACGTTCTCATCAACTCCTGGTGCAGAGCCGGATACCAGAGATTCTGCTGAAGCAGCAAAAAAGGCCGAGATGTCACCCCCTCTCGCTGAAGGCGAGCCGCGACCCTTTGAAAGATGACGGCCTGATGGGCTTTGACCGCCTGATAACTCATTCTCCCGCTGGTTTTCCAGAACTCCGCAACTTCAGTTGGCGTTGGTGGTAGCCCCTGTTCTGCCTGACGGCGCAGGACGGCCATGTACTTGACCGGCGGAGATGATTCCGGCGACGCTTGAGACTGCCGCATGCTGTCGGGCGCTTGTCCGAAAGCAAAGTTGAAAGCCGTACCAAAAAGCACCAGGGCCATCCACGCCCAACGGTGACGCAGGCAAAAGCCGGCAGACCACATGGCAAAACCTCCTTGAATAAAATGTGGCGGCTGCGTAGCACAGCTTTGCGAAAAAAGGCAAAATGCTTTTCCCACAAGACCTGTGGTGTTTGTTGAACGTCAGTTTGTCGCTGCCGGTGAGGCCAGGATTCCGTATGGAGCGCGCCGCGCCGTCCCCGGCCAGGAGGCGGCAGTCGTGGTGACGCTCAATGAGTGGCTGCATCGAGTCCGCAGTTGACGCCCGGCCGTCATTTCTGCTAACTCGTAGCGTACATTACAAACTAATGTGCTTGTTCCAGGTCGAGTCCATCGGTTCACCGCCCCGCTACCCTTCAACCGTTGGTGAGCCGAAATTTCACAGAAGGTGCTGACATGTCACTTACCTCCCTTCGCCTGGCATCGGTCCGCTCCCTGACCGGTCTTGCCCTTACCGCCGTCGTGGCCGTCAGCGGCCTTGCCCGTGCACAGAATCCGGCTGAAACCACAGTGCCGCGCTTGGTAATGTCTGAAGCCATGCGCGTGTGCGCCGGCTACATCGGCGAGCCTGCCCCAGAAGACCTCCAAATTGTTGGAAGTGAAAAAGAAGCCTACGTCCGTGAGTTCTCGCAGGGTGATCTGGTGTATATCAACCGGGGACGTGATGCGAACCTGCAAACCGGCGCTGAGTACCAGATTGTACGCAACATCGGTCCGGTTTACGACCCTGCTGACCGGCGGCGCAAGCTGGGAACACTCGTGCAGGAGTTGGGGGTGCTCCGCATCACTGAAGTACGCGACACCTCGGCAACCGGGGAAATCACGTTGATCTGCACCGGCACGGTCAACCTGGGGGATGTCCTCATCCCCTACGAGCGGCGGCCGATTCCAACCGTGCGTCCATACCGTCCGCTCTCGGTTGTTGGCGCCCCGACCGGACGCGCAACAGGGCAGATTCTGGCCGGGCAGCTTGGTCGGGAACAGCTCGCGCGCAACGATGTGGTGTACATCAACCTTGGAGCGGACAACGGCATCAAGGTTGGCGACTACCTGACGGTCTATCGCCCACTGGGTAGTGACCCGATTACACGTTTTCGGGATGACAAGATTGGACAGTCTCGCAGTAATGGTTTTTCGAGCGAGCGTTTCCGTACCCGTGACAACTCGTCGCTGGCTTCTTCACAGAAGGGCTACCCGCAGGTAGCAGAACGGACGCCCCGCAATGAACTGCCACGGACACTCGTGGGTGAGATTGTGATTGTCCGTACGGAGGCCAATACTGCAGTCGGGGTGCTGACCCGTACGACCCGTGAAGCTGTTGTCGGAGACCGTGTCGAGCTGCAATGAAGGGGAGCTGGGTATCACGGATGCCTCGTCTCCCCACCTTTCAGCCTGGGCTGAAATAGACCTCGCGCGGCTTCTACAAAACTACCGGTGGCTCAGGCGGCGCGCTGGCGTGCCAGTTATGGCCATGGTCAAAGCCAATGCCTACGGCCATGGCCTGCTGCCGGTGGCAACCTTTCTTCAGGACGTTGTCCGGGCTGACTGGTTCGGCGTGGCCACAACGGAAGAGGGCGTGGCTCTGCGCCGGGCTGGGATTACCCGCCCCATTCTCGTCCTGGGCGGTTTCTGGTTTGGGCAGGAAGCCGCCATTGTTCACTATGATCTGGCCACAACGCTGCCTGACCCGGACTACCTGCCGGTCCTGGAACAGGCCGCTTCCCAAGCCGGGCGGACGGTGGCCGTCCATCTCGAAATAGACACCGGAATTGGTCGTCTGGGGCTGTCGCCTGACCAGTTCACCACCGTCTTGGAGCGCCTCAAAGCCTGCCCGCACCTCCGCTTGGACGGCCTGATGACACACTTTGCTTCGGCTGACCTTCCGGAGCATGCCGATTTCACACGCGACCAGATACGACGCCACGCACTGGCGGTGCAGCAGGCGCGGGCGGCCGGATGGACGCCGCGCTACATCCACCTGGCCAACAGCGCTGGTTTGCATGCTTTTCTGCCGGAGGCGGCAGGGAATTTGGTCCGCTTGGGCGGATTGCTGTACGGTATTGCTGGAGATGCTCTGTCTCCGGCGTTTCCGCCGCCGCCAACCCAGCCGGTACTGTCGCTCCACGCGCGCATTCTGGGGCTGAAGACCGTTCCGCCCGGCACACCGCTTGGTTACGGCTGCACCTTTGTCACGCGCCGTCCCACGCGGGTGGCCACCGTCCCGCTGGGCTACGGCGATGGACTGCACCGCATCCAGTCCAACCGCGGCCAGGTGATTGTGCGCGGCCGGAAAGTGCCTATCATCGGGCGCGTCAGCATGGATGTGACTATGCTGGATGTCACCGACGTGCCGGATGTGGCCTTAGGCAACGTGGCGACATTCATTGGCAGCCAAGGGGAGACAACCATCACGGCGGAGGAATACGCAGCCGTGATGGGCAGTATTGCCCTTGAAGCCACAACGGCGCTGACGGCGCGCGTGCCCCGCTGCTATCGTGCGGCAGCCATGTCTTCCGCGCCGGGCGGGCGTGAAGATACACCGGCGTCTGCCTGCAAGTAGCGCGGCACGGAAACCATGACCCATA
The DNA here is from genome assembly GCF_018304685.1 of Chloracidobacterium sp. D. Classification (NCBI taxonomy): domain Bacteria; kingdom Pseudomonadati; phylum Acidobacteriota; class Blastocatellia; order Chloracidobacteriales; family Chloracidobacteriaceae; genus Chloracidobacterium; species Chloracidobacterium sp. D. Next base: position 67,719 of record NZ_CP072634.1, read on the forward strand.
ATCGCACCCCGATGTTGGCGTGGGAACGAAAGACAGAAGCCGGTCCGTACCTGACCGGGATAGTGCCACCTTGGAGGCAACGCCAACCAAACCCAACCAAACTGGAGCTGTGGCGGCTGCATTGGCTGGTTGTGGGGCTGTGGTTTGCCCTTGCCGGTATAGCGGCTGGCGCGCAGAACATACTGCCCTCGGTACAGAGCGCTAGTGTTCTCGATCCGCTGCGTCCCCCGGTCGGCCGTCTGGATGGACGTACCATCACCCGCCTCACCATTGAGGTCGAGGCGGGGTTTACCCCGGAGCCGTCCCTGGTGGAAATCGTCGGTTTGCAGGTCGGTGAACTCTTGACTGCAGCCCGGCTGCGGTCAGCGCTCGTGCGGTTACACCGTTCGGGGCGCGTCGCCAATGCCGAGGTGTTCACAACCCCCGAAGGAGCCGATGGGGTTTGGGTCCGGTTTGTCATTGCCCGCCAGCTCCGGGTTGCCGAAGTTGTCTTCGAGGGCGATACCATCTTTCCTGTGGAAGAACTCCTGCCACGGCTGCCGGCCCTGGAACGGGGGAGCAAAATCACAGCGCGCGTCCTCAGCGAGAGTGAGGAAATTCTGCGCCGGTTGTACCGCGAGCGCGGCTATTTCCAGGCTTCCATCCGGGCGCGCCTCTCGCCGCCAAACGATGCGGCCCGGGTGCGCGTCACCTTTGTCGTTACGCCGGGGCCGCGGGCCCTTATTGGTGCTTGGCAGATTGACGGAAACCTGAAAATTCCACCTGGTGACTTTGACGCCAAAATCATCCAGCACCCGGTGGGGACGCCCTACGCGATAGATTTTGTCCAGTCCGACCTCCAACGCATTCGCGCTTTGCACGTGGCGCGTGGCTACCTTGATCCGCGCATCAGCGAACCGCGCATCACCTATGATCCGGCCACTAACCGGGTTGCGGTTGCGGTCACAATCACCTCGGGTCCGGCCGTCACGGTCAATGTCACCGGGTTTGAGCTGCGCCGTGAAGAACAGCGCCGCATCCTGCCGGTGCTCCGTGATGGTGGTCTTGATGACTTCACCCTGGAAGACGGGGCCCGCCAGTTGCTCCTCACCCTGCAAAGGCGGGGCTATTTCTTTGCCGAAGTCGAGTGGTCGCGGCAGCGCCGGGTGGATGAAGACCGGGTTATTGTGACCTACACCATCGAGCCGAATCGCCGCTACCGCGTGCAGGAGGTGCGCATTGTGGGGACGGATATTCTGGCGTACCGCGATGTTGCCGGCGACTTCCAGACCCGCCCGGCATCCATTATTCCACCTTCGCGCGGCCTGGTCACCGAAGACACCTTGGCGCGGGATGCCGAGGTAATTCTGCGCGACCTGCGCAACGCCGGATATTTGCAGGCTCAGGTGGTGGAACGGCGGATTGGCACCGGGCTGAGCGATGAAGCCCTCACGGTGTTGTTCCAGGTGGAGCCCGGGCCGCAGGCGCACGTGGCTGACATCCGCCTGGAGGGCAATCAGCTTCTCGAAGCGGAACGGCTCAAACAGGTCTTGAAACTGGAAGCTGGTGAGGTGGTCACGCAGGAGCGGGTACGCGCCGACCTGGAGCGCCTCACGGCACTTTACCTCAGCGAAGGATTTGCCGAAGTGCGGATTCGGCAGGAACTCGAAGAAACCAATGGCGATCCGGCACAGGTAAGCCTCGTGTATGAAATCGAGGAAGGGCGGCGCTTTACGGTCAACCGGGTCATCATCGGCACGCGCGGACGAACCTCGGAGCAAACCCTGCGCCGCTTCCTTGCCATCCGGCCGGGAGAACGCCTGCGGCGCGACAAGCTGAATCAGGCCGAACAGGCGCTCTATGCGACGGGGGCGTTTCGGCAGGTATTGCTTCAGACGCCTTATGTCCGGGCGACGGGGCCCGCCGATGCGTTGGCGGATGTGACCTTGGATGTCATTGAGGCAAAGCCGTACACCTTGGCCTACGGGTTTGGCTACCAGACCAACGACGGCCCGCGCGGCTCCTTTGAGCTGTCGAATGCCAATATGTTCGGTCGGCTGGAAGTCGGCAGCTTCATTGTCCGCCTCAGCCGGCGGGAGCAGTTGGCGCAGGTTTCCTATCAGTTTCCGCGCTTCAACCTGCCACGGGTCACCACCCTGACGGATGGCGTCACCGCGCCAATTCTCATATCGGGACTGTTTCAACGGCAGGCGCGGGTCAGCTTTACGGCCCAGCGCCTGGTGGCGCTCATTCAGTCGGAACTCCGTTTTGATGCGCAAAGCGCCCTGATTTTCCGCTACCGGTTACAGAATGTGCGGGTACTCGATCTGCGCGTGACAAACCCTCCGCTCCAGCGTGCGGATCAGCCCCTGAATCTGGGGACGCTTTCTGCCACGTATGTCCGTGACACACGGGATGTGCCCCTCGATGCCACACGCGGTTCCTTCATCTCCGCCGACTTGACCGTGGCCACTCCGCGCATCGGCGGTTCCGAGCGGTTTCTGCGGTTTCTGGGGCAGGCCCAGGGCTACCGTCGTGTCACAGAGCGGTCGCCGGTCATCCTGGCCGGCAGGCTGCAAGTTGGCCTGGCGCAGCCTTATGGCGGCACCCAGGCCCTTCCGATCAGTGAACGCTTTTTCTCCGGCGGCCCGACAACCCTGCGCGGGCTGGGTTTTGAGCAGGCCGGCCCGCGCGATCCCGTCACCGATGCGCCGGTTGGGGGTAATGCCCTGATTGCCGCCACCGGGGAAGTGCGCTTTCCCCTGTTGCAAAACCTGGAAGGGGCCGTTTTCTACGATGTTGGCAACGTCTTTGCACGTGTTTCAGACATTGGTGTGGGATCGCTGACCAACAGTTTGGGTGGGGGCTTTCGGATCAAAACGCCCTTGGGACCCCTGCGGGTGGATGCCGCCTACCTCATCGATCCGCCGTTTTTTGTCGCCACACCCAATCGGCGGCTGACCAACTTCCAAGTGCATGTCACCTTTGGTCAGGCGTTCTGAGACGTGGCCGGCTGTCCTTGGCGTTTTGGTAAGTTGCTTGACGAAAGACAACGGACTGAGCTACCATGGCTGGATAAAAACGTTACTCTTATCAAAGTGCTATCTTGACAATCTTTTCGGTCTGTGGGAGGTCTTGCGAATGGCTCTATCTGTTTCCGGTTCAAAGTCTTCACGCAAACTCACAGCGAGTGCTCCGCTCCCAACCCAAGACACGCCACCGACCGCTCCCTCCCGGACGCCGGCAGCGCGTGCCAAGTCCAGTCGTCGCACCTCCGAATCAGCCTCTTCCACACCTTTCGCCATTGATTCGCCCACTACGACGACCGAGGTCAACACCACCAGGAAAGCAGGCCGGAAAAGATCGTCTGCGGCGTCTCCCGTGGCAGAGTCACCAGTAAGTCCGCTCTCCACGCAACCGGATACAGGTTCCGTTGCCACCAAAACCACAGCCAAAACGCACACCGCCAAGTCCCGTCCGGCTGAAGTAGGGATGTCAAAGGCCAGGTCTGTGGAAACCAGCACCAGTCAGGCTGTGGAAGCGGTGGTCAAGGCTGTCCGGGAAGTGACCTCGAAAGCGTCGGCGCGCAGCCAGTCGGCAGCCCCGGTGCGCAAGGATGTCCATCCCACAGCGGAATCCAAAACTTCCAAGGCGTCAGGTTCGGCAGAGTCCGCCGCCGTGAAAGCCGAGACGGTGAAAGCGGCCAAAACCGCCTCGGCGACGACACCAAAAACGGCAGAGCTGCCCGCCCCGGCCGCAGCTTCATCCAGTAAGACAGCCAAGTCCAAAGCCCAAAAGACTCCACCCCCACCCGCGCCAGTGATTTCCAGTCCGGTGTCTTCTTCCGTGCGGCGGAACCGCGAGCGTGAGGCCCTGAACCTCTACACCACGGCCATGGAGTCATTCAAACAAAACGACTACGACCGGGCACGGGATGTCCTTCAACTTCTGCTGAGTGACTTCGTGCTGGAAAGCGAAATTGCTAACCGGGCGCGGGTCTTCCTGAAGATTTGCGAACAAAAACTGCAACCAACTGTGCTATGAACCGGTAACAGAAGACCGTAATTCCCCTGGCCGGCGGAAGTCGTCGGTCAGGAGGAAGTGGCTGGTTGTCTTTTCTGTTGCCAGATGGGGCGGTTCATTGCACGTATGGCTGCTACTACAGCTTCTTCTGCTTCCCGACAATTTCAATCACCTATCAAGTGTGTTGCCATTGGAGGAGGGACGGGACTGGCTACCCTGCTGCGGGGGCTGAAACGTCATGTCATTGACGATGGCATCCGCCTGCCCGGCCAGTGTATTGAAAGTCTGACGGCTGTGGTCACTGTGACTGATGACGGGGGCAGTTCCGGGCGTCTCCGGGAGGAGTTCCAGATATTGCCGCCGGGCGACATCCGCAACTGCCTGGTGGCGCTTTCGGAAGATGAGCGGCTTTTGGCGCGGCTGTTTCAGTACCGCTTCCCCGGACAGGGCAGCGTGCGGGGGCACAGTTTCGGGAATCTGTTTCTGGCGGCACTGACAGGGATCACGGGTGATTTCGTCGAAGCCATCCGGTTGTGCAGTGAGGTGCTGGCCATCAAGGGCAAGATCGTGCCGTCCACCACGGCTGATGTCACTCTGGTGGCCGAACTCGACGATGGCTTCATCGTACGCGGGGAATCAAAAATCAGCGCCGCCGGTGGGCGCATTCAGAGCGTTGCTCTTGATCCGCCCGACTGCAACCCGCTGCCCGAAACGCTGGCTTCCATTGCGGAAGCTGACCTCATCACGCTCGGGCCGGGCTCGCTGTTTACCAGTGTCATTCCCAACCTGCTGGTGACGGGCATGACCGAGGCCATTGCCGCGTCCAAGGCACTGAAGGTCTATGTCTGCAATCTCATGACCCAGCCCGGTGAGACAACCGATTTCTCCATTGCCGACCATGTCGCCACCCTGCTGGATGCCCTGGCCCCGGCGACGCTGGATGCCGTCATTGTCAATCACGGCCGGATTTCGGCAGCAGCCCAGGCCCGCTACCGCCTCGAAGGTTCGCGGCCGCTCACCGGACGGTCAGCCATCCGGCGGCTGAACGTACCACCACCAACGGCGCGGGTGGCTACCGACAAGTTTCTCGTGTTTGACCACCATCGGATTCCGGTCATGACGGCCAATCTCGTCGAAGAAACAGAGGTTGTCCGCCACGCACCAGACAAGCTGGCGCGGGTCGTCTTGGAGGTCTATGCCCGCCGTCTGCCCTCCAGTCAGCGCAAGCCCAACCTGCTGCGACTCGTGGCGCGCTGACCGCACGGCTGTCCTGAACAAAGCAGTGCCAACTTCAGCCATAACCAAACCACCGGACGTTCGCCCTGCCCGCCAGCGCACTTGGGGAAGGCGTCTGGCTGTGACTGGTGGGGGCCTGCTGCTCGCGGGGGCTGCCTTGATCTGGTTGCCGGAAATCGCGGAGCGCAACATGAACGGCATTGCCGCGACAACCCGGAAAGACCCTTCCCCACGCGCGCAGGCACTGCATGCCCGGCTGTTCATTGCCGATCTGCACGCCGACACACTGTTGTGGAACCGTGACCTGCTACAGCGTGGGACGCGCGGCCACGTGGACCTGCCCCGTTTGCAGGAAGGCAATGTGGCGCTCCAGGCGTTTACCATCGTCACCAAAGCGCCGCGTGGGATGAACAATGAGCGGACGGATGGCAACCGCTTCAACCTCGTTGCCGCCCTAAGTGTCGTGCAACTCTGGCCGCCCAAAACCTGGACGAGCCTGACCGAGCGGGCGCTGTACCAGTGCCGTCGGCTGGAAGAAGCTGCCGCCCGCTCCGGTGGAGCGTTGGTCATCATTCGCAGCCGGGATGAGTTGCGTGATTTCCTGGCCCGCCGCACCTCGAATCCGAAACTGGTTGGGGCTTTTCTGGGGGTTGAAGGGGCCCATGCCCTGGATGGCGATCTGTCCAATCTGGACCGCCTCTATGCCGCCGGTGTACGCATGATGGCCCCGACGCACTTTTTCGATAACGAAATCGGCGGCTCCGCCCACGGACTCGTCAAAGGCGGACTGACGGAGATGGGACGGGAGCTGATTCGGCGCATGGAGCAAAAGGGCATGATTGTGGACCTGGCCCATGCATCACCAGCCGTGATGGATGAAGTGCTGGCAATGGCGACACGCCCTGTGGTCATTTCCCATACCGGCGTCCGTGGGACGTGCGGTGGCTTGCGCAACATCACGGACGACCAACTGCGGGCGGTGGCGCGCACGGGCGGCGTTGTCGGGATTGGATATTTCTTTGCCGCCGTCTGCGGCCAGGATGCCCGCTCCATTGCCCGCGCCATGCGCTATGCTGCCAATGTGGCCGGAGTTGAGCACGTCGCCCTTGGGTCGGATTACGATGGGGCCGTCAGCGTACCCTTCGACACGGCGCACCTGGCGGAAATCACCGATGCTTTGCTTGAAGAAGGATTTTCAGAAGCCGAGATTGCCCTCATGATGGGTGGGAACGTCCAGCGGGTGTTGCTGGCGGCACTTCCCTGACTGTGACCGGGCAAGCCCGGTCGAAAGAAGTTGGAGACTATGACCGAACGACGCCTTCGTATTCTGATTGCCAAGCCCGGACTTGACGGCCACGACCGTGGAGCCAAGGTCATCGCGCGCGCCTTGCGCGACGCCGGAATGGAAGTTATCTACACGGGCTTGCGTCAAACCCCGGAGCAAATTGTGGCCGCCGCCGTTCAGGAGGACGTGGATGCCATCGGCGTGTCCATTCTCTCCGGCGCGCACATGACGCTATTCCCGCGCATTCTGGAGCTGATGCGCGAGCAGGGGATTGCCGATATTCCCCTCTTCGGCGGTGGCATCATCCCCGATGAAGACATTCCCAAGCTCAAAGCCGCCGGCGTGGATGAAATCTTCACACCGGGCGCGACGCTGGATGCTATCATTGCCTACATCCAGAAACGTGTGGGCAAGACATCGGAAGTGGCGGCTTCCTGAACGGCTTTCCGCGCCCTTCCGGTTTTCAGCTTTCAGCCTTTGGCGTTGGTTGGTCTGCCGGCCGGCGTCGTGAAAATCTGGCGAGGGTATCAGTCAGCACGGCTGAAAGCACCTCTTCCACCGAACCACAGTATTCCTCAGCCCAACCGATGCGGGACGGCAGGATGAAGCGAAGCCGTCCCTGGGAAACTTTTTTGTCGTGCCGGAGCGCTTCCAGCAGAGCCGCAACGGTGATGCCGTCTGTGCCCGGCATCCGCCCGACCCGCCGCACGAGCTGCTCCAGCCGCTGTGCCTCATCCGGGGTGAGCTTTCCCAGACGGACGGCTATCTGACAGGCGGCCACCATGCCAATTCCGACGGCCTCCCCGTGGCGAAACCGCCGGTAGCGCGTCACGGCTTCCAGCGCGTGCCCGACCGTGTGACCGAAGTTGAGCACCTTGCGCTCGCCGGTCTCCCGTTCATCCCGCGCGACAATCGCCGCCTTGATCCGGCAGCAGTCAGCAACGACTGCCGCCAGCCAGTCCCACGGCAGTGGTTGGTTCAGGGCAAGCGGCAACCGGGCTTCGAGCCGGGCAAAAAGGTCGGCGTCCCGGATGACGCCGTACTTGATGGCCTCGTGCCAACCGGCATTCCATTCGCGGCGCGGAAGTGTGGTCAGGGTTTCCAGGTCGGCGACAACCAGGGCCGGTTGGTGAAAGGCGCCGATGAGATTCTTCCCGGCCCGGTGGTTGATGCCGGTTTTGCCGCCCACGGCGCTGTCAATCATTGCCAGCAGGGTCGTAGGAAGCTGAACGAACGCCAGGCCGCGCAGGTACGTCGCAGCGGCAAAGCCGGTGATGTCGCCCACGACACCACCCCCCAGCGCCACGAGCAGGTCCCGGCGCTCTATCTGCCGGGCAACGCAAAAATCCCAAATCTGCGCCACCGTGCGCAGCGTCTTGTACCGCTCGCCATCGGGAATCAGACACAGGTGGGGATGGAAGCCCGCCGCCGCGACACTTTCCACCACGGCCGCAGCGTAGTGCCGGGCCACCTTGGGATTGGAGACAATAACGACAGCACAGGGATGGTCCCCAAAGGTCTGGCGCAGCGTCTGCCCAAGGGAGCGATACCTTCCGGTTTCTATCCGAATGGCATACTGCCCGCCCGCGTGCGTCACCGGTACGGTGACAGCCCTGAGGACGGGGGGATGCCGGTCTGTCGCCTCGGCCATCACGCTGCACCGCCGGGTTTTTTCTTCATCTGCTGGAGGACCAGATTGCGTACCTGGGCAGGAACGGTCGGGTCGTTGCTGAGTTCCTTGAGTTGGGCTGGTGTGAGCGTGCCCACGAGCGTCACGGCGCGTCCCAGCGGCAGCATCCGGTTGCGCAACAGCGCCATTTTGACGTAGTTGCGATTCGCCCACCGGGCCGTATCGGCAATGAGCACAACGACGTGCTGATGGGAGGCTTTCCACACGGCTGTGGAAACTGTGCTTTCCGTCAAAAACGGATTGGTGAGCACCGCCCGGACGACATCCGCACTGGCATCGTTGAGCATCTGGGGCAGGAGCCGGCCGCCATTGCCACGCCGGGCCAGGGTGATTTTCTGCCCCAGGGGAAGGCTTTGGTACTGCTGCAAAATGGCGTTTTCCGCCGCTGTTTTGATCTCCATCGGCAGTGCCGGTGTGATAAGTACCGTGACCAGGTCGAAAAGAAAGAGATTTGGAATAAGGCGCAGCCCGGCCGAAGCCGGCAGTTTGGGATTGAGCACGAGCAGGCGCCGCAGACGGTGACTTTCCTGTACGCGCCGGTCGCCGGCCATCCGGCGCAGGACTTCGTGCGAGACATCGCGCCGGCGGGCAATAATGGTCAGTTCTTCCTCGCCCGTGGCTTCATTGTCGAGCAGGGCATTGAGCACCTCATCCGTCGCATCGAAGGCCAGTTCAAGGCGTTCTTCAGGCGTCCCACTGCGCGCCCGCTGGACGCGCCGCAGCAGGTCCAGTTGGGCCAGCCGGGCCTGCCGGGCTGCCATTTCCTCCGCGCTGATCTCAGGCGGTGTGTCCTCTGCCCCTTCACGCTCGTCTGGGCGCTCGTCCTCACGTTCATCCGGCATGGCGCCTCCCCCTACTGGACGGTTTCAGGTTTGAGGTAGGTAGCGAACCACTCGTGAACCGTTTTGTACCAGAGTTCGCTGTTTTGTGGCTTCAGAATCCAGTGCCCCTCGTCCGGGAAGTAGAGCAGGCGGGAGGGGACACCGCGCCGTTGCAGGGCCGTAAAAAGCTGCAAGCCTTCACCAATGGGCACGCGGTAATCCAGCTCGCCGTGGATGACCAGCGTCGGGGTGGCAAAGTTTTTGGCCAACCGGTGTGGCGACCATTTTTCGTAGAGTTCGGGATTGTCCCACGGATTGCCCTTGAACTCCCACTCGGTAAACCACAGTTCTTCCGTTGCGCCGTACATGCTGGTGAGGTTGTACACCCCGGCGTGCGAGACAAAGGCCTTGAACCGCTTGTCCGTGTTGTGTCCGAGCATCCAGTTGACCATGTAACCGCCATAGCTTCCGCCGGCGGCCCCGATGCGGTCGGCGTCCACGTAGCCCAGACCGATGACGTGTTCAACGCCCTTCAGCAAATCCACATAGACCTTGCCGCCCCAGTCGCCGCTGATTTCATCGGTAAAGCGTTGGCCGTAGCCGGTCGAACCACGCGGATTGACCATGACGACAACGTAGCCCGGCGCGGCAAAAAGCTGTGCATTCCAGCGGAAACTCCAGCCGTTTGACCACGCACCCTGCGGGCCGCCGTGGATGAGCAGAATCATCGGATATTTTTTGCCCTCGGTAAATTGGGGCGGCTTGACGATGAAGGCGTGGATGCGCGTTTCGTCCGCGCCGGTAAACCAGGTTTCTTCCACTTTACCAAAGGCAATTTCCTGCAAAAAAGCTTCATTGACTTGGGTGAGCTGTTTGGGGGCGCCGCCCGTGGTGGTGACGGCAAAGATTTCATTCGGGCGCGTCAGCGTGGATTGGGTGAAGTAGAGCGTCTTGCCGTCAGGGGCGACGGAGAGGTTGCCGTTCTGGCCCTGTTCCACAAGTGTCCGTACGTCATTGCCGGCCAGCGTCAGGGTGAAGATGGGAACCTGCCCACGCTGGTCGCCGGTCAGAAACAGGGTTTGGCTGTCGGGCGACCACGCCAGCTCATCGAAGGAAATATCCACCTTGTCGCTCAGGCGGCGTAGCTTGCCGGTGGCACGCTCATACAGGATGACCTGCTTTTTGTCCGACTCGAACATGGCCCGTTCCTGCGAAAGCCAGGCGAGGTACTTTCCGTCGGGTGAGTAGCGGGGGTGGGTATCCGAGCCGGGGCTGATAGAAATGCGCTTCGGCTCGCCGCCGTCCAGCGGGACGATGAAGATGTCGTTGTTGGTGCTGATGGCTTCGTCGCGGTCGGTATTGCGCGCAAAGGCCAGTTCCCTGCCATCCGGCGAAACGTCGTAATCCCGTCCGCCGAGGCTGAACGGCGGGGCATCATAGTCGCCCGGCGTCAGGTCTTTGGCCGCGCCGCCTTCCACCGGCACGACGAAAATATGGGTTCGGCGTCCCTCCTTGAAGCTGTCCCAGTGGCGGTACAGCAGCCGGTCGGCAATCTTGGCTTTGACCTTGCTGGCTTCGGCAGCGGCATACTTGCGGCGGTTGCAGTCTTCATCCGGGCATTCGGGATAGACTTCGGCGACAAAGATGAGGTGGCGGCCGTCGGCCGTCCAGAGAACGCCGGAAACGTTGGTGAAGAAATCCGTGACTTTGCGGGGTTCGCCGCCGTCGCGGCGGACCGTCCAGATTTGGGCCTTGCCGTCGCGGTTGGAGACAAAGGCGATGGTCTGGCTGTCGGGCGACCAGCAGGGATCAGTGACAGAACGGGGGCCGGAGGTGAGTTGGCGGGCTTCGCCGCCGCTGACCGGCATGACCCAGAGATCGTACTGGACGCGGTTGGCAGCCTTGTCCGTAACGCCTTGGGTGTAAGCCAGATACTTTCCATCGGGTGAGACCACGGCCACAGCCAGGCGTCGAAACTTCATCTGGTCGTCAAAGGTCATCGGACGGGGGGCGGCCAGCGCCACGCCGAGCGTCACACTCCAGGCAACGAGCGCCCGGACCAGTCCAGACAGAACATAGCGTCGCATGTCGGAAAACAGGCTCCCAAAGGTAAGGATGGAATGAGCAGGAGAAATACAGTCTAGTCTGCCAGTATCGAAGCTGTCACGAAGGGCAGCGTATCCGCAGCAAGTCACTGTTAAATGGCAGCGGACTTATGAGAGCTACGCCTGCCACGGGTTGAAGGCGTGGAAGATGGTGAATATCGCGTGGTTGCTACGTCTTGCCGGTGGTTAGGGAAGGCTCCCTGGCGCAATGCCAGGCCCGGAAGCGCAGGCGGAGGCCGATTTCAGCCCGGAAAAGCTACCGGGACGAACCTTGTGCTTTCCGGTACGGGGGAAAGCATCCGGTCCGTCCCCCAGTGAAGGTCGGATGGCTAAGGCTGGATCGGTTATGATGAGCAGCCCTCGGTGTGGGCTTCCAGAACACGCAACAGGCGTTGCCGGTGATGAATAACCGCCTGACGCGCCCGCCGGAAGTCTTCCAGAGCCTGTTGGTCGGAGGATTTGGCGCGCAGCCGCCGGAGGGCTTCGCTGGCAGCAGTGCGGGCGCGGACGACTTCCCGCATGAGTCGGTCGAGCATCTGCACGGTGTTACCGCCGAGCTGTTCTTCGAGCGCCTTAATACGCGGGTTCTTCTTGGACGCAGCTTTACCCATGACATCACCTCACGAACCAGTTTGAAGTTTCGTTTGATTGAACTCTCACGCTGAAGGTTGGAAAAAGTGCCCGAAAGTTTCCGGTTTTCCCCCCTGCTTGTGGTGGCGGCTGTGGCCCTTGAAATCCAGGATGCCCTGTCCGACTGGCCGCACCTGCCCCGAACGTCTTTCCCGGTTGGAGAAATGATCACGGTCAGCCCGCGCATCCGGGTGCTGATGACCGGCGTCGGGGCCATACGTGCTGCCGCTGCAACCGCTTTGGCGCTCCAGAGCCAGCCCTGGGCGGCGCTGCTCCATGTTGGGGTTGGGGGCGCTTATCCGGCGTCCGGTCTTCCGGTGGGCGCGCTGGTGATGGCTGCCAGTGAATGCGACCCCCAGGCTGGCATCCTGACTCCCGATGGCTACCGGGATTTAGGCGGTCTGGGATTTCCGCTCACGACGGATTTTCCCAACCGCATCGTGTTTGACAGCCCTTGGGCGGACTGGGTGGCGCAGCAGGTGGCGCCGGCCCCACGGCTGCCCTTTGCAACCGTCCAGTGTTGCTCTGGAACGAACGCGGCCGCGGAGATGATGGCGTCCCGCGCTGGGGCTGCCGTTGAAAATATGGAAGGGCTGGCCGTGGCCTGGACGGCCGGCCGGTTCGGTGTCCCCTATGCCGCTTTGCGCGCCATCAGCAACCTGACTGGAGACCGTGACCGCCAGCAGTGGAACCTGCCGATGGCCCGGGCGGTTTTGGCCCGGGCCGTCCGTGCTATTTTGGCTGCGGTGAACGTGGAAAACGGTCGGGATTGTTCGTAAACACGGCGTCCACGTCCCGTTCGTAGAGAAAGTGCCGCATTTCAGCTTCCACGTCGGGAAACGCGCCGGTGGCGTTGGACTTGAACGTGTACAGCGTCACGGACAGGCCCGCGGCCCGCGCCCAGCGCACCACCTCCGGCGTCTGGAGAACGATCTGTTTGGAAGGGCTGACGCCCTCGGCAAAGCGTCGAATCCGGCGCATCCCGGCCGGTGAAATCCAGTCGCCGGGTGCTTCATCGTCAATCAGGAAGACCAGCGGCAACCGGCAGCCCAGCCGGCGCAGGCGACGCAGGCTTTCGGCTTCAAACGACTGGACGATGACTGGGGTACGTGGGTCAGCGCCGGGGCGGTCAAGCTGGTTTTTTCTGAGAACATCAAGCAGGGCCCGGGGCATGTCAAAGCCCAGGGCAGCATACTTCGCCGGGCTTTTCATTTCCGGGTAAATCCCGGCCCGCCCCCGCACCGTGTCAATCATTTCCTGAAACGTCGGGATTTGCTCGCCGGCAAACTGTGGGCCAAACCAGCTTCCGGCATCGAGCCGTTTGAGTTCCTCCAGGGTGAAATCCACTACGGGCCAGACCCGCCGGGTTTGTCCGTCAACCGTTTCCAGCCGCGCCCGGTCGGGATACACCGTGCGGACATTGGTCGTGCGCTCCAAGGTTGTATCGTGCAGGCACACCAGCACGCCGTCTTTGGTCAATTGCAAGTCCGGCTCAACGTAATCAGCTCCCTGATCGATTGCCAGGCGATAGGCGGCCAGGGTGTGCTCCGGGGCGTAGGCCGAAGCGCCCCGGTGGGCAATGTTGATCTTGCGGCCGCGCGGATACTGTCCGCAACCGGGCTGCGAAAAACCGGGCAGGATGACGCCGGCGAGTATCCACGGCAGAAGCATCCAAGTGACGGGCGTGCGGGCAAAGGGTGTCCGAAAAAATGAAGGCGGCATCGGTTTTTCTCCAAAAATGCGAATTTCGGGGCAGGCATGGCCGCGGCAATCCATGGTGACGAAAAGTGTCTTCGTCCGAATTTACGGCTGTGTTACATTGGCGTAATGGGCGCTTTTTAGGCTGACCGGTGAGCGAAGTTCTGAAAAAACAAGCTTTTGGTTGGCACACATGGCGATACGGCGTCCCCGTGGAGATGGATATGTGTCCCGTGCGGGGAAAAGATGGAGCGTCCAGAGGAGGTACGAAAAAATGGATGCCTTTGCCTTGGACGCACGGGTGCGGGGGTTGCGCGACAAGGTGCTGCTGCTGGGTGGGCAGGCGGAAGACTCGCTTTCGCGCGCGCTCGGCGCGCTCATCCGGCGTAACTCCGCGCTGGCCGAGCAGGTCATCCGCGACGACGATACCATTGACTCAGTGGAGTCCGAGATTGATGAAATGTGCGCCGACCTGCTCATCCAGGCAGCGCAGCTTGGTCCGGCCGATTTGCGGTTTGTGATCGGCGTGCTCCGCACGACGCCTATGATCGAGCGCATTGCCGATCATGCCGTCAATATCGCGCGCCACGCGCTCCGCCTCAACGACGAGCCGGAGCTGAAACCTTATGTGGCGCTGCCCCAGATGGGGACGCTGGTGCAGAAAATGCTGACCGACGCTCTCGATGCCCTGACCTGGAGCAATGCGGCCAAGGCGCGCCAGACGATTCGGTTTGACGACAAAGTGGATGTCCTCTACCGCCGTCTCTTTGCCGAGTTGACAGCCTTTATGGTCAAGGACTCCAGCGCCGTTGTACGGGCGGCCGAACTGTTGTTTGTCATCAAACACTTGGAACGCATTGCCGATTACGCCACCAACATCTGCGAGCAGGTGGTTTATCTGGCCGAGGGCCGCGCCATCAAGCATACCGCCGACGCCTGGCAGTCCGATGATGCCAGCCACGCCGCCAGTGGAGAGCACATCGCTGGGGAAACTGCACAAAAGGAGACGCCTGATTGATGAAACGCAACATTGTCATCATTGAGGATGATGCCGACATTGCCCAGTCCATTCGTTACAACCTGGAGCAGGAAGGGTCATTTCACGTCACCATCACAACTACGGGGGAAGCCGGTCTCCGCACGGTTCTGGAGCATCCGCCAAGCCTCATTCTGCTCGACCTCAACCTGCCCCTGATGAATGGGTTTGAAATCTGCCGGCGTCTGCGCCGCGAAGAAGCCACGGCCCAGGTGCCGATCATCATGCTGACGGCGCGGACGGACGAAACCGACAAAATTCACGGGCTGGGACTGGGGGCGGATGATTACGTAACCAAGCCGTTCAGCGTGCGCGAACTGATGGCGCGCATCAACGCCGTCCTGCGCCGAACGGAAGGCAATCCGTCCTCTGTTTATGACGACGGGACGCTGTTTATTGACTACAACCATTTCATCGTCCGCTGTCAGGGGCAGGAAATCAACATGACCCGCAAGGAGTTTGCGCTGCTCAAGCTTCTGGCCCAGAGCAAGGGCCGGGTGCTCACGCGGGAATACCTGTTAGACCGGGTGTGGGGCATTGACTACGATGGGGAGACACGCACCCTCGATGTCCACATCCGGCGCGTACGTCAGAAGCTCGGCATTGATGGTTACATCGAAACGGCCGTCGGGATCGGCTACCGCTTCGTGGAAGCCGGCAAGCAGGCGGCCAAGCTCCCAAAACCTTCCGAGAAACCGTAAGGCGTCCACCGCCGCCCGGTCATCCGGGGTGACGGGCCGACACTTTGCTCCACGCCGTGACATCCCATGAGTTTTCGTCTCGATCAGTATTCACAGCCATTGCTCGAAGCCGTGCTCGGTTCACTGCGGGAGGGCATCCTCGTCATTGACCGGCAGACGGAGGTGGTGCTTTACAACCAGGCCGCCATTGACATTTTCAACCTCTCGCCGGTGATGACCGGGCCGCTCCGCCTGATTGACATCACCCGAAACAAAGCCATTCACGACGGCTTTCACCAGGTGTTGGAAGAAGGCCGCCCCTTTGACGCCAATCTGGAGATTTTCGGCGTTCAGGAACGCACCTTCAGTTTTCGGGCCACACCGCTCATCATGCCTTCGGCGCACGAGGTGGTCGGGGCAATTGGGGTCTTTTTTGATGTCACGCAACTGGTGCGTCTCGAACGGGTGCGCCGGGAGTTTTTTGCCAATCTGTCTCACGAACTGCGTACGCCGCTGACTTCGATTCTGGCCTACGTCGAAACCCTGCTCAACGGGGCGCTCTACGACAACGAAAACAATCTCCAGTTTTTACGCATCATCAACAAGCATGCGACCCGCATGCAGAATCTGGTGCGCGACATTGCCGATCTGTCAGCCATCGAAGCCGGGGAGTTCAAGCTCGAACCGGTGACCATTGACCTCAAGGCGTTCGTGGACAATCTCTCCGTTCTGGTGCTGCCCGAAGCCACGGCCCGCCAAGTGACGTTTCGGAACGACGTGCCGCCTGGGATTCAGGTCCAGGCGGACCCGCAGGCGCTGGAGCAGATTCTGATGAATCTCATCATCAACGCCGTCAAATTCAACCGGCCGGGCGGGGAAGTGGTCGTGACGGCCAGCTTTGAGAGTGACGTGCGCACGCTGATTGCCGTCCGGGACACCGGAATCGGCATCGAGGCCAAGCACCTCGGCCGCATCTTTGAACGCCTCTACCGGGTGGACAAGTCCCGCTCACAGGAAGTCGGCGGCACGGGGCTGGGATTGGCCATCGTCAAGCATCTGGTCCTGAACCATGGCGGCGACGTTTCGGTGGACAGCACGCCGGGCGTCGGGTCGGAATTCCGCGTCCGACTGCCGCGCCCGATGACACCAACCTCGGTCGTGTTTCCGGCGACCACGGGCTGACCTTGTTTGGGGATGGTGTGGCTTTTCCGAAACCTTTGCCAAGGGAATTTCAGAACCGGCTGATGGGCGGCATGGCCGGCGGATTTGGCGACAGGCTGAGATCGCCAGCGCGCGTCGTAATGCGCTTTTCCATCTCCTCACGGGCTTGGTCGGCCGTGGTCTGGATGCCTTTTGTCCGCAGCACGAACTCATCGCGGTTGCTGGCGCCAGCCAGAGCCTGTTCGTAGGAGATCAAGCCCCGGTTGAGCAGGTCGTGGAGGGACTGATCAAAGGTCTGCATGCCGTACTGCGATGTGCCTTGGGCAATCGCATCGCGGATATGGGGGGTTTTTTCCTGATTGATGATGCAGTCGCGGATGTAAGCCGTCGAAATCATCACCTCGACGGCCGGCACTCGTCCTGTCCCGTCCTTGTTGCGGACGAGGCGCTGGGAAATCACCGCTTTGAGCACCGAAGCAAGCTGGAGCCGAATCGCCTGCTGTTGATGCGGCGGGAAGATGGACACAATGCGCGTGATGGTTTCCGTGGCATCCAGCGTGTGGAGCGTGGACAGCACCAGGTGCCCGGTCTCGGCGGCCGTCAGCGCCGTCTCGATGGTTTCCTGGTCGCGCATTTCGCCCACGAGAATGACATCCGGGTCCTGGCGCAGGGCCCCGCGCAGGGCTTCCTGAAAGCTGCGGGTATCCACGTCCACTTCGCGCTGGTTGACGAACGAGCGCCGGTCGCGGTGGAGAAACTCAATGGGGTCTTCAATCGTGATGATGTGATCGGTGCGGTTGCGATTGATGCAGTCAATGATAGCGGCCAGCGTCGTGGATTTGCCGGAGCCGGTTGTTCCTGTCACCAGGACGAGTCCGCGCCGTTCCTCGGCAATTTTTTCGATGACCGGCGGAAGTTGCAGTTCGGAGACACTGCGGATAGTCATCGGAATGACGCGAAACACCATGCCGACCGCGCCGCGCTGCTGAAAGACGTTGCACCGGAACCGTCCCAGACCGGACACGCCATAGGCAATGTCCACCTCGCAGGCGTCCTTGAAACGCTGCTTCTGGCGGTTGTTCATGATGCTGAAGGCCATGGCGAGGGTATCTTCAGGCGACAGACGCGGCACGTCCACCAGCGGCATCAGTTCGCCGTTGACCCGAATGAAGGGGTGGCTGCCAGCCTTGATGTGCAGGTCTGATGCGCCCTTGGAACAAGCCAGCGCCAGAAGGGTGTCAATGGTCAGTGGGGGTTGCATAGCGAAGCCCTCCCAAATGCAGCTCGTCTTTCAGAAGCTGTGCTCGATACCGTCAAAATACGTCATGGTTTTGAATTGCCGGTAGCGTTCATTGATTTCCTCGCGGGTCAGCGCCAGCAGCCGTTCCGTGCCGAAGGCTTCGATGGTGAACGACGCCATGACGGAACCGTAAATCATGGCCTTGCGGAGCGAGTCCTCATCCAGACGGCTGCCCGTCGCCGCCAGATAGCCCATCACGCCCCCGGCGAACGTATCGCCAGCGCCCGTCGGGTCCACGACGTTTTCTTGGGGAAAGCCGGGAATGGCAAAGAAGGAGTCCTCTCCGAAGAGGGTCGCGCCGTACTCGCCGCGTTTGATGATGAGCCGCTTCGGGCCAAGCGCCATAATGGCTTTGGCAGCGCGAATGACGTTGGGATCGCGGGCCAGTTGGCGCGCTTCCTCGTCGTTGATGATGAGCAGGTCAACACACCGGAGCGTTTCACGCAGTTCGTTCGGCGTGCCCTGTATCCAGAAGTCCATGGTGTCCATCGCCGTCAGCCGGGCGCGGCTCTGCTGCCGGACATCCCGTTGCAGCGATGGGTGGGCGTTGCCGAGAAACAGGTAGGGAATTTCCTGCTGGGCCGGCGAAATCCGGGGCTGGAAGTCCGCAAACACATTGAGTTGGGTGTCAAGCGTCGTGCGGGTGTTGAAGTCATAGCCATATTCGCCCGTCCAGCGAAAACTTTTGCCGTCCTTGCGCCGCTCAAGCCCGGACAGGTCAATGCCCCGCGCATCGAAGATGCGTTCGTGTTCGGCCGTGAAGTCGTTGCCGACAATCCCGACGATGCTGACCTGGGTGAAAAATGAGGCGGCGATGGCAAAGTATGTTGCCGCACCAGCCAGGATATTTGCCCGTTCATCAAAGGGGGTCTTGACGTGGTCGAAGGCAACGGTGCCCACAACGAGAATGCTCATGATGGCTGGTTCGTTCCTGAAGCCTGGGTTGGGAAAATCTTCACGTCTGAGAATGAAGAAAAGTCCATCTGAAAAGCAAGCCTGAAAATGTGTTGCCCAAAGGCTGGACCCTGGCCGGACGAGCCTCCGGCTGCCAGCGCCAATCCATTCGCCTCCGTCTGTTGCAGCGGGCTGTTTTTATTGGCTCAGCAGCCACTCCAGCAGCGCCATGCGCACGGCGACGCCGTGCGTGACCTGCGTCTGAATGACGGACTGCACGCCGTCGGCCACATCGGAAGCAATTTCGACTTCCCGGTTGATGGGTCCCGGATGGAGCACGATGGCCTCGGGTTTGGCCCAGGCCAGTCGCTCGCGGGTGAGTCCGAAGTGGGTGAAGTATTCGCCCAGGGAAGGGAAAAAAGCGCCGTCGAGGCGTTCCTGCTGAATGCGCAGCACCATAACGGCATCGGCATCGGCAATGGCGGCGCGCAGGGTATCGGCAACGCACACCGTGCCGGGCCAGCCAGCGGCAAACTGCTCAATGCCCGGTGCCCGCAGCGTACGCGGCCCGCCCAGCCGCACGTGGGCACCCATCATGGCAAGGAGCCGGACGTTCGAGCGCGCGACGCGGCTGTGCCGGATGTCGCCCAGAATGGCAATCTGAAGGCCGGCAAGGCGACCGAAGTGGCGACGCAGCGTAAAGGCATCCAGCAGGGCCTGGGTCGGATGTTCATGCTCTCCGTCTCCGGCATTGATGACGTGCGCCCGTGAGAAGCGGGCCATGAAGTGCGGGACGCCGGCCACGGCATGCCGGACCACAACCACATCCGGCTGCATTGCGTCGAGGGTCAGAATGGTGTCGCGCAGGGTTTCGCCCTTGGCCAGACTCGACATGCCGACGACGATATTGACGACTTTCAAGCCAAGCCGTTTGGCGGCCAGCTCGAAGGACGTACGGGTGCGGGTCGAAGCCTCTGAAAACAATGTCACCAGGTGCTTGCCCTGCCACCGGGTGCGGGTTGCTTCCGGGACGGTCGTCAGAGGCAAAAACCGTTCGGCGCTGTCGAGCAGTTCCGTCACCAGGTTTGGTGACAGGTCGGCCGTATCGAGAAAGTCTTTCACGGGCGTTTTTCAGACAGCCGGCTCACTGCCGGAAGTGGGTGCCGGCTCGACAATGAGCACCTGTTCCGCGCCATCAATGTCGGAGACCATGACCTTGACGATTTCCGTGGCTTTGGTCGGGATGCGTTCACCAACGAAGTCGGCATGGATGGGGACTTCGCGGTGTCCGCGGTCAATGAGCACAGCCAACTGCACGCGCCGTGGCCGGCCCAGGTCAAACAGGGCATCGAGGGCCGCGCGGATGGTGCGTCCCGTGTAAAGCACATCATCCACGATGACCACCGTCATGGAGGCGAGATCATCCGGCATCGCCGTGGCGTTGATGACCGGCTTTGGCGCAACCAGCGACAGGTCATCCCGGTAGAGGGTGATGTCAAGTACGCCGAGCTGCGGGCGCGCGCCTTCCAGCTTCTCGATGGCATCGGCAATCCGTTCGGCCAGCGGAACGCCGCGCCGCCGAATGCCGGCTATCACAAGGTTGTTCACGCCACGATTGCGTTCGACAATTTCCGAAGCCATCCGCGCCAGGGCGCGCTGCATGGCGGCCGCATCCATCAGGCGGACTTTTTCGATGAACTCCATGGCTCACCATCCGGTCACAAAAGAGTTTGGGCAGGGAACAAAGCCTGGCGCGCGTTCCGCGCCGGACGCCGGTGCGGCCCCTGCTTGTAACATGACGCCGACCGGGGACGAAAGCGCCGGACGGTTTTCATCCGCTACCGGCTGGTTTAGATTCGAGCCATGATACGCACTGCCTCTTATACCCGCGATTTGCTCCCGGCAGCTTTGTCCAACGACCGGGATGCGTCGGCGTTCATCCATCGGTTTCAGTTCGTCGAAGACCTCGCCCGTGAGTGGTTCCGCCGCTACGGCTTCCAAGAAATTCGGACGCCCATCTTTGAGCGAACGGAACTGTTCACCCGTGGCGTCGGGTCGGAGACCGACATCGTGACGAAGGAAATGTACACCTGGCGCGACCGCGCCGGAGAGGATGGCGAGGGGGAAAGCCTGACCCTGCGCCCGGAAAGCACCGCGCCGGTGGCGCGGGCCTACATCCAGCACCAGATGTGGCAGCGGGCGGAGACAGTGCGCCTGTACTACATCGGGCCGCAGTTCCGCCGGGAACGGGGGCAGCGCGGCCGTTTCCGGCAGTTTTTCCAGATTGGGGCGGAAGTGCTGGGCGCAAGTGACCATCCGGCGCTCGATGCCGAGGGGATCGAGCTGGTGATGGGCCTGCTGACGGAAGCCGGCATTCCCTACCTTGAACTGCGCCTCAATACGGTGGGCAACGCGGCCGGTCGGGCGCGGTTCGTTGCGGCCATCCGTGAAGCCCTCGCACCCCGCGCGCATGAACTTTCGGAAGATTCCCGGCGGCGGCTTGAAACCAATCCTCTGCGGATTCTGGACTCCAAAGCCGAGCAGGATCAGCCGTTGATTGCGGCGCTGCCGCCCATCTATGACGTGCTCGACGAAGGGTGTCGCGCGCACTTCGACGCCGTTCGACGTTACTTGGACGCTGCCGGCATCCCGTATGTCGTGGATGCCCGGCTGGTACGGGGGCTGGACTACTATACGCAAACGGTCTTTGAGGTTGTCTCCCATGCGCCGTCCATTGGGGCCCAGAACGCGCTGGCCGGCGGCGGTCGCTATGACGGGTTGGTGGAAACCCTGGGCGGCCCGCCGACGAAAGGGTTTGGATTTGCGTTGGGGTTGGATCGCGTTGTGCTGGCGATGCCGGAGCACCGGGCCCCGGAGCCGCAGCCGGAGCTGTTTGTGATTTATCTGGGCGCGTCGGCGCTGGAGCCGGCGCTGCACGCTGTACGGCAGGCGCGGCGTGCCGGCGTGGCCGCCCTGTTTGAGCCGACGCCGCGCAGTCTCAAGAGCGCCCTGCGGCTGGCGAACAAGTATGGCGCACGCTTTGCCCTGCTGCTGGGAGAGGCGGAACTGGCCAGCGGGCAGTGGGTGCTACGCGATCTGGCGCGCGCCGAACAGACCGCTGTTCCGGCCGAAACGTGGCTGCAACATCTTCTCGCCAGGCGCGGATAACGCCTGGGTTGACGACCTATGCACATCGAGATTCCTGTGCTGCGGGATATTGTCCTGCTGCTGCTGGCTTCACTGCCCATTGTTTTCGTCTGTGGACGGCTGCGGCTGCCGACCATCATCGGCTACATGCTGACCGGGGTGGTCATTGGCCCGTCTGGGTTGGGCGTCATTGGTGATGTGCATGCCGTCGAGACGCTGGCCGAAATCGGCGTCGTGTTGTTGCTGTTCACGATTGGGCTGGAATTCTCGCTTGAAAAGCTGCTGGCCATGCAGCGGGTCGTGTTTCTGGGTGGCGGGATGCAGGTTGGCGTGACGATTGTCGCCGCCATGCTGCTGGCCCACTGGGGCGTTGGTTTGGCGTGGCCATCGGCCATTTTCGTTGGCTTTCTCGTGGCGCTTTCCAGCACGGCGATTGTTCTCAAGACCTACGTGGACCGGGCTGAGTCCGACACGCCGCACGGGCGGATGGCGATTGGCATTTTGCTGTTTCAGGACCTGTGCATCGTCCCGATGATGTTGTTTCTGCCGCTGCTGTCGGGGCAGCGGACGGCCAACCTCTGGTACATCCTGAAAACCCTGGGGCTGGCTGCTGGGTCTGTGTTGCTCATCATGCTGCTGGCGCGGCGTGTCTTTCCCTTTCTGCTGCAGTGGCTGGTGACGCTGCGCAGCCGGGAGGTGTTTGTGAGTTTTGCCGTGCTGGCCTGTCTGGGAACGGCCTGGCTTACGTCCCAGGCCGGATTGTCGCTGGCGCTCGGCGCATTCATTGCCGGGGTGGTGCTGTCGGAGTCGGAGTACAGCCACCAGATCGTGGCAGACATCCTTCCGTTTCGGGACATCTTCAACGGCATCTTTTTTGTGTCCATCGGGATGCTGCTGTCGCTGGAGGTTCTGACGACGACCTGGCCGGTGGTGCTCGGGTTGGTGGCGCTCATTGTGGTGGGCAAAACGCTGCTGGCATTTGCGGCCGTCAAGGCGTTGGGTCGCACGCCGCGCGTGGCTTTGATGGCGGCTCTGGGCATCGCCCAGATTGGGGAGTTTTCGTTCGTCCTGCTCAAGGTGGGAGCTGAGGCCGGTCTGCTGGAAGGTGCGGCTTACCAAACCTTCCTGGCGGCTTCGATTCTGACGATGCTGGCCACGCCGTTTCTCATTGGTCTGGCTCCGGCGCTTGGCTACCAGGCTGGCCGGTGGACCGGCATTGCTGACACCCCGGACACGGGAGCGGCGGAACTGCCTCCGGTGAGCGGACACGTCATCATCGCCGGGTATGGTCTCAACGGGCGCAATCTGGCGCGGGTTCTCCGGGCGGCAGGCATTCCCTACCGCATCATTGAACTCAACATCGAATCCATCCGGGCTGGTAGAAAGCAGGGCGAACCCATTCTTTATGGCGACGGAACCCGCCGTGAGGTGCTGCATGCGGCCCGGATCGAGGCGGCCCGCGTGCTGGTCGTCGCCATTTCGGATGCCACGGCCACCCGGCGCATTGCGGCGCTGGCGCGTGAGATGAACCCCAATCTGCACATCATCGTGCGGACGCGCTTCGTCTCGGAGATGAACGGCCTCTATGCCTTGGGTGTCCAGCAGGTCATTCCTGAAGAGTTCGAGACGAGTCTGGAGATTTTTGCCCGCGTGTTGCGCGAGTATGGGCTGTCGCGGCAGTACATTCAGCAGCAGGTGGAGATGATTCGCCGCGAGGGCTACCGCCTGCTCGACGCCGACTGCCCGGAGCGGACGACGTTGATTACCGAGCTGGCGACAGTTATCGAGAACGCGACGACGCTTGCCCTGCGCCTGCCGCCCGAAGGGCTGGCGATTGGTAAATCCCTGCGCGAGCTGGCCTTGCGTCCAACCTTTGGGGTGACGGTGGTGGCTGTGCAGCGGGGCGCGGAAACGACGGTCAATCCCGATGCCGATTTCGTACTCGAAGCCGGCGATGTCCTGGTGTTGCTGGGGCGTCCCGAAAAGCTGGAAAGCGCCACAGCGTATCTG
This sequence comes from Chloracidobacterium sp. D, assembly GCF_018304685.1. Taxonomy (NCBI): domain Bacteria; kingdom Pseudomonadati; phylum Acidobacteriota; class Blastocatellia; order Chloracidobacteriales; family Chloracidobacteriaceae; genus Chloracidobacterium; species Chloracidobacterium sp. D. The sequence continues at coordinate 91,414 of NZ_CP072634.1, forward strand.
ACCGGCCAGGCGTCCCTGGTCGAGGGAGAGCGAGTGCCTTGAGGTCACGCGCACCGTCCGATGAGCACTACCGTGACATTCTGACCATTCCCAATCTCATCACCCTGTTGCGCATTCTGCTGGTGCCAGTGTTTGTGGTGTGTTTTCTGCGGGGCTGGTTCTGGTGGGCGACGGCGGCGTTTGCACTGGCCGGGCTGTCGGATGCGGTGGATGGCTGGTTGGCGCGGCAGCTTCAGGCGGAGAGTCAGCTTGGGCAGGCGCTGGACCCGATTGCCGACAAGCTGCTGATGCTGTCGAGCTATATCGTGATGGCGATTCCTTCCGAAACCAACCGGCCGATTCCCTGGTGGCTTTCCGGGGTGGTCATCGGGCGTGATGTCGGGATTGTGCTGACGGCAGCCATCATTGCGCAGGTCACGGGCTTTCGGGACTTCAAGCCATCGCTGCCGGGCAAGGTGAGTACGTTTTGCCAGGTGGCGCTCATCGTTGTGTATCTCATCGCGCAGGTGTGGGCAGTGGTGCATCCACTGCTGCCGGGGTGTGTGGCCGTTGTTTTTGGGATGACGGTGTATTCCGGGTTGCACTACATTTGGTTCGTCACACGTGAAGTCCGGGAATTTCGCCGCCGCACGGGGGACTCCCTGCCATGACCGAGTTGCCATCAGTTGCCAGACCAGACGAAGCTTCCGGGCGCGCACCGGTGCCGCCAGCGGTAGGTTGGCGGCAGTTGCGCTGGGCGCGTTGGTTTCCGTCGTTGGCGGCGCTGTTGGTTGTGCTGGCATCCTGGGGGCTGCTTTCCGGGCTGCTGGCGCATTTGTCGTACATTTTCCAGCCGGTTTTCGTGCCGCTGCTCATTTCCGGCGCGCTGGCTTACCTCATCAAGCCGCTGGCGGACTGGCTCGACCACGTCGGGAAGCGGTGGGTGCGCTCTGCCGGTGTTCGGCACACGCTGGCGGTTTTGACGGCCATGCTGGTGGCTGTCATGGGGCTGGTACTGGCGCTGTTTGTTGTCATTCCGAGCCTGGCCGCGCAACTGACCCAAGCGGCCAAAAAGCTCCCGGCCGGTTACCAGCGATTTATGGCGATGGCGCAGCCCGTTCTGGAAGGTCTCCAGCAACGTTACCCCAGGCAGTATGAGCAGGTTGTCGGGAGCATTCGGGAGCGCATTGCCGATCCGGCCTCCCTGGTGGAGCCGGTGCTGGTGGGGTTGAGCACGACGTTTTCCAATGTCATCGGCGTGGTGACAAGTCTTGTCAACCTGCTGCTCATTCCTTTTTTTGTGTACTACATCCTGAAGGATGCCGGTCATCTGGAGCGCCGCCTGCTGACTCTGGTGCCAGCGCGCCACCGGGCAACGGCCAACGATGTATTGACCAAGGTTGATCTGGCGCTGGGCAATTTCGTGCGTGGGCAGCTTATCGTGTGTTTTTCGATGAGTGTGTTGTACGTGGTGGGTTTCAGCCTGCTCGGTGTTCCGTCAGCTTTGTCGCTGGGCTTCCTGTCCGGGTTTGGGCATCTCATTCCCTACATTGGAACGTTTCTGGCTGGCGTGCTGACCTGTACGCTGGCTCTGTCGGATGCGCCCTCCCTCCTGCAGCTTGGCCTGGTGATAGGTGTTTACGTCATTGTGCAGAGCACTGAGAGCTTTTACCTGACGCCGTTTGTGTTGGGCGAGCGGTTGGATTTGCATCCTTTCCTGGTAATTGTGGGGCTGCTGGTGGGGCATCATCTGTTCGGCATTCTGGGGGTGGTTCTGACGGTGCCGTTCCTGGCAGTTGGGAAAGTGCTGGTTGGGGTGACGGTGGAGTATTACGAGCGTTCGGATTTCTACCGCTACGGGGCAGCACTGCCGCCTTCGGTTCCGGCGTCGTCGGACGAGGTGGCAGGCGAGGCATCAACCGAGGTGTCGTCCATGGCAGCCACGACTTCGGCTTCATAAAATCTGAACCAGACACGAGCGCTTTTTATGACACCAACCCTGCCCGTTCTCGAATCCTCACCTAAGACTGTCCGGGAATCGGCTCACCCTGTGTCCAGCCGGTGGCAGACGTGGGTGGACAGTCTGTTGGGCATCAGTCAGTGGCTGGTCTTGGCATTGTGGCTGGGGGCCATGGTCTTTTTCAGTGCGGCAGTGGCGCCGAGCGCCTTTGGCGTGCTGCCCACACGCTACCTGGCCGGGACGTTGGTCAACAGCGTCTTGGGCAAGCTGGAGTGGTGGGGGCTGGTCTGCGGCGTGCTGCTCACTGGCATCCAGGCGGCTCAGGTCATCCGTGCCGGAAAACTCACAACCTGGGCCGGCCGCCTTGCCGTGGGGCTGCCCGTGCTGATGACAGTCGTCGTTGCCATCTCGAAATTCGTGGTTTCGGCCAGATTGGCGGCGATTCGCCGGGCGCTGGGGAGCGAGCTGGAACAACTGCCCCTCGATGATCCGACACGCCTGACCTTCGCTGCCTGGCATCAGTATTCAGTGTGGCTGATGGGTTTCAACATTCTGGCGGCCGTCGCGCTTGTCGTTGTGCACCACTTGTGGCTGGCACCCACAACATCCACGGTTGCACGCGACGCCTGACACGCCACTTGCCCTATCTACAGACCGGGCTGGGAGACCATGAACCTGGTGTTGACATATCTCACCGGTCGCCGTGCTGGTGAGCAGGTTGTTGTGGCAGACGCCGATTTTTTCATCGGGCGCGATCCGGCGGAATGCCGCTTGTGTTTTGATGACCAGGAACAGGGAGTTTCACGGCGGCACGCCAAGGTCACCTGGCAGAATGGCGTCTTGACGATTGCCGATGCCGGAAGCACCTACGGCACATTTGTCAACGGCCAGCAGATTCAGGGGCCGATGCCGCTGGGTGTCGGAGCCATCATCCAGTTGGGGAAAGGCGGCCCCTGTCTGCGCGTCGAACGCTTCGACGCCGCACCAGAAGCTGCAACCCTGCCGCCGGTACAGGCTGCGCCGGCACGCCCGTCCCCGTCAGTGACCGGCTCCAACCTTGGAGCTGATTTCGGGAAAGCCGACCCTGAGAAAACCAATGGTGGGTGGTCCTGGCCCCAACGGCCCGATGCCGGGCCTGCCATGACCAAGCCCTACCTTGAGTTGCTCAACGCCGGGGTGCCACGCCGGATTGTGTTGACAGAGCCGGTGATCACGATTGGGCACGATCAGGGGAACACCATTGCGCTTGACCAACGACAGTTTCCAACCGTTTCGCGGCAGCATGCCATCATCGAGCGCCAGGGGGATACGTACTTTATCCGCGACCTCGGATCGTTCAACGGGACGCTCGTCAATGGCTACCGGATTGCTGCCCCGGCTCCACTTCAGCCGGGCGCACTCATCGAGATTGGTGTTGGTGGAGCGCAGTTTCGCTTCGTTGCACCGGAAACGGCTCCGGTGGTGTCGTCAACCGGCGAGCACACGGTGTCCCTGGCTTCATCGCGCGGAGTGCGTCTGGCCACGCCGCAAAAGGCGACGGAAGCCAGGAACTTCGTGACGCGCAAACACTTTGCGCAGGGCAAGACACCTGGACGGCTGACGGTGGGGCGGGCGCCGGAAAATGACATCCAGCTTGATCTGCTCCAGATTTCCAAACAGCACGCCGTCTTTGGGCGGGATGCCCAGGGGTGGACGCTGGAAGACCTCAAGAGCACCAATGGCGTCTATGTCAACGGCCGCCGGATTACCCGGTGCCGGCTGCGCGCAACGGATGTCATCCAGATTGGCCCGTTTCTCTTTCGGCTCGAACCCGAAGGCATTGCGGTTTTTGATACACGCAGCCGCGCCCGGATTGACGTCTTTGACCTGACCAGGGAAGTGCCCAACCGCCACGGGACAGGCACGGTGCGGTTGCTCGACCGGGTCCGGCTTTCCATTCCGGCCAACGAGTTCGTGGGTTTGCTGGGGCCTTCGGGAGCCGGCAAATCCACGCTCATGGATGCGCTCAACGGCATGCGTCCGGCCGAGCAGGGCGTTGTGCTGGTCAACGGGTTGAACCTGTACGAAAACATTGACTGCTTCAAGCAATCCATCGGGTACGTCCCACAGGATGACATCATTCACCGCGAACTGACCGTTGAGCGGACGCTGTACTACGTCGCCCGGATGCGCCTTTCATCCGATACGAGTGATGAGGAAATCGAGCGCATCCTGACTGAGGTGCTCGATGTGACGGGGCTGACCACGCGCCGCAAGGTTCCGGTGGGGCAACTCTCCGGCGGCCAGCGCAAGCGCGTCTCCATTGCCGTTGAACTCGTGACGCAGCCCGGCATCATTTTTCTCGATGAGCCGACTTCGGGACTCGACCCGGCCACGGAAGAAAAAATCATGCATCTGTTCCGGCAGATTGCTTCGGGCGGGCACTCCGTCATCCTGACGACGCACGCGATGGAGAACGTCCGGCTGTTTGACAAGATCGTGGTTCTCATGCGTGGGCGGCTGGTGTGGTTTGGCCCGCCGTCCGAAGCTCTGGCCTACTTTGGCATTACTAGCATCAAGGAACTCTTTGACACGCTGGGCGATCCGAACAGCGACGAAGTCGCCATCGGTTGGCAGCGGAAATATGAACAGTCCGATGCCTATCGGAAGTACGTCCATGAGCCGCTGGCGGAACTTGCCCGGAAACCGCTGGCGAGCAAGCGCCCTGCCAAAAGCCGTCTGACTTTTCTGCGCAGCCTGGATCAGATGCTTGTGCTTTCGGCGCGTTATGCGCGCGTCATACTGGCCGACCGGCTCAACCTGGCCATCCTGTTTGGACAGGCACCCATCATTGCGCTGCTGACCGGGCTGGCGGTCGGTCACGACTGGGCGCGGGATTTTCCCTACTTCGTACTGGCACTGTCGGCCATCTGGTTTGGATGCTCAAACGCAGCGCGGGAAATCGTCAAGGAAATGAGCATTTACCGGCGGGAACGGATGGTCAACCTGGGCATCGTTCCCTATGTTGGCTCCAAGCTGGTGGTGCTGACCCTGGTTGGCCTGGTGCAGGTTGTCCTGCTCTATGGGGTGATGGCGGCTGTGGAGTCCGTGCCTGGGTCGCCGTTGCTTGTCCTCCCATACCTGATGCTCTCGCACCTGGTGGGCATTGCCATGGGACTGTTGATCTCAGCCCTGGTACAGACCTCGGAGATGGCGACGAGCCTTGTGCCGCTGGTTCTCATTCCACAGATTTTGTTTGGTGGTTTGCTGCTTCCCAACGAGGGACTGGCCAAGGGCATGAGTCTGGCGATGCCGGCAATGTGGTCCTATGACGCGCTCAAGCGGATTGGCGTCAGGCAGGGCGGACTGGGGGTGTTGCGTGGGGTAGGCGGGGAAGATGATCCCAGTGGTGAAATCGGGCGCATCAAGCAGCAGAACCAGCAGGCCATTGACGATTTCAAGGAACAGCTTGAAGCCTACCGGAAGCGGCAGCAGCAGCGACTGGATGAATACAAAAACGACCTGGAGGGCTTCCTGCGGACAGGTGGTGTGCGACCGGAGATGCCCAAGCCGGAAAAAGCGCCGGAAGCGCCGCGCATTGAATATCCGCCCGAAGACAAGTCGCGTTTCGTCGGCTTTCTCAATGATTTTGGCAGCTTGCTGCTCGATGTCGGGGTGCTGATGGGGATGTTCCTGACCCTGCTTTTCCTGACGATGCTGGTGCTGCGCAGCAAGGACATTCTCGGATGAATGGCAGGGAAAGCGTCACTGGTGATGTACCAGCGAAGATCGGGCAGTGGAGTCTGGTGCGTCACCCGCTGACCTGGATTCTGCTGGCTTACACGGCCTTGGGGCTGGGGTTGCTTGCGCCGTATCAGTTTCAAATCAACCCGGACGGCATTGCCTACCTCGACATTGCGGAAAAGTACGCGCGCGGTGACGTATGGGGCGCCGTCAATGCGTACTGGAGTCCGCTCATCTCATGGCTGACAGCCGGGTTACGTCTTTTGGGATTACCGCCACAGGTGGCCATCAAGCTGGTGTTGCTGACGGGTGGAGCCGTGGCGCTGGGAGGAGTGTGGCGGCTTCTGGGGGACTGTCCCGTGTGGATGCGGGCGGTGGCGACCGCCGGGGCAATTCCGCTCACGGTGTACCACGCCCTGCACGTGATTACGCCGGACCTACTCGTGGCGACGGTGCTGGTGTGGTACGCGGCGTGGTTGGTGGAGGGGAGGCTGGATGTCCGGGCGTCGGTGTGGGGTGGGTTTTTGGTGGTACTTGGGTATTTTGCGAAGGCGTTTGCGCTGCCGTTTTGCTTGGTTCATCTGTGTGGGTGGCGGTTGTTGGAGGAGCGGCAGGTGGGGTGGCGTTAGCGGTTGTGGTCACTGGTGGTGAGTCTTGGGGTGGCGGGTTGTGTGAGTGCTATCTGGATGGTTGCCCTGAAGGCAAAGTACGGCGTGTGGATGTCTGGCTCGGCAGGAAGGATTACGTATGCTTGGGCAGGGCCGCGGATGAACTGCGTACATCCTTTCATCAATCCAAGAGAAATGAGGTTCCTTGCTCCTATGGAAGCAGGGGATACGAGTTTTTGGACTGATCCCACATCCTTACCTATCCAGCCGTGGAGCCCGTTTGAGTCGTTTGAGTACGCTCATTATCAGGTCTTCATGACGATTTTTCGCTTGCGCGTCACTGCCTTTGCATACAGCCGTGAGTATTCCTGGCTAACCTTACCCATTGTGCTTGGCATGATGGTTGGGGTTTGGTTTGTTTCTGCGCTGCGGCGGCGTTTTGGTGTGCTGCTTTCAGGTATCCTGCTCTATGTCGCCGGCCACGCAGCAGTTTATGTCGAGGCGCGGCATCTGCTACCGCTGGCTTACTGGGTGCTCGTCGCCGGGGCGTGGTTGGTGTGGTTGACCGGATTCCAGTTTAAAGTTCCCAGGAAGCTACACTTTGTCCTGCTTTTGTTTGTGATAGGAACCTTTACTTGGCATCCAGCAAGAGCTTTAGCAAGAGATGCTTTGCGGAAGGATGGTGCGTTTGAGTCCTACCGGGAAGTGCACCGGCAGGCCCAAGCGATGCGTGCCCAGCTTGGCGTTCAGGGGCGGATTGCGTCCAACCGGGAGTGGCATCAGTCCTTGTACCTGACCTGGTTTCTGCGTGGGCAATACTACGGTGTCGCCCCGGCTCAGGCAGACCCGGAAGAAGTGGCACGGATGCTGACTGATTACAAAGTGGACTACTACTTCGCGTGGTCAGACGGGAGTGGAGCCTTCCCGGAGGTACGCTGGGGAGAGGAAATTACCGGGGGGCAGGACCCGCTGCTTCGGATTTATCGGGCCCGGCCGGGGCCGGTGAAAGCCACTGGTGGTCAGACGTACTGAAATCAAGCTGGTGGTAAATGTGCGTCAAAAGCTGCGACCCGTATTTGACGAGGAAACTCAGAATGTTGAGGACTCGTTCCTGGGGTTTGCCAAAGGGGGCAAGGGCAGCCGTGGCCCGCTCGAGCTGGCGTAGCAGCGTGGCGTGGCGCTGGGCCTGGTTGATCAGAAAGCGCTGTTCGAGGCCGTTGAGCTGGTAAAAGATTTTTTCCCGCCCGCGTTCAAGTGCTTCGGCCAGAGACGGGTCACTTTCGTGCAGGGACTGTTTGAGGCGGTCGAGTTCTGCCTCAAACGTCGCTTTCACTTCCCGGAAGCAGTCAAGTGTTTTGGTATCAGCAAGTTTTGTCATCGCCTGGCGGGCGAGTTCCTGTGTCCCAAGCAAAACGGATGCTGGCGTGAGGCCAAGTTTATCGAGCGTCTTCGCATGGCGACTTTCAAGCAGCGTCACACTGGCGCGCGCCCAACGGGCCGGCGCGTGAATTCCGAGATAGTCGTAGATAACTTGGGATTGACTCAGGTACTGCATTTCGGCTGGTCCGACGACCTGGGCCACGGTCGGGAACAGAACGTCTTGGAGAACCGGTCGCAGGAGTGCGCTGGGCGTCAGGCGCAGTGGTTCTTGGCGGAGAATGTGGACCAAATCCAGTGTGGTGTAGGTCTTCTCCGGTGCTGACTTGAGCCGGAAGCGGTTTCCATCGTGGAGCAAGGCTGTGCGGCTGCCGTCCACTTCGAGGAACAGGGTCGTTGAAGTCGGGCTGACTTTGACCTGTGGCTGTCGTCCGTTGGATGCGTACCGTTGCGCCTGCTCTACAAGCCGGGCAATCAGCTCTGGAGTTTGGTGGATGACCGCCTCCATCACGGGTTGTGTCAGTCGGCGCAGGTGTTCGTCGCGCGGGTCAACGAGGATGACGCCAAACGGCGCGAAGAGGTGGTGAAGCCAGCGGGCAAAGGCGTCACACCAGGCGCTTCCCAGAGCATAGGTTGCCGACAGTTTCTGGCACAGGTCAGCCGTGAATTCCGTACGGGGCAGGGCGGCTTCCAGTTGCTGGAGCGTGGCTTCGACCTGGCCATCGAGGAGGATGGCACCGACAGATGGCTGTCCGGGCGGACGTGTTGGATAGGTCAGGGTGAGCGGACTTCCATTGGCGTCGAGAATGGTGGTGTGCCGGACTTCTTCAAAATCGTGGTCTTCAGAGGCAATCCAGAAAACCGGCACGGCCGGGCAGCCCTGGGTTTCGAGTGCCTGGGCCAGATGGATCGTCGTGAGGATTTTCCACACTGTCAGGGC